>JADJYF010000001.1:300000-549819 GCA_016719885.1 Pseudomonadota bacterium
CTCGGCGTACCAGGCGGTGGCATCGTTGGGCATGCCGCCGCCCTGGATGTCGCGGCCGCGCTCCAGCACCCATTCGCCATAAAGTTTCAGGGCCGGCACGCCCGGCACCTTGATGCCGGCGCCGCGCAGGTTCCACACCTTCATGCCGTCGTAGTTGAAGGCGCCACCCTGCAGGATCTCGAGGTACATCGCGCCCAAGGTGCCGAAGGTGTCGGCGGTGGTGGTCTCGATGTTGATGCCGGCGACGCGCGCGTCCTTGAAATCGGTGTCGGTGCGCAGCCAGAACAGGTCGGCGCGCAGTGGCTTGGTGTTGACCTTGAGGATGGCGGTGTTGCGCCAGGACAGGAATCCCCCTGACCAGTACTGGCCGTTCTCGCCGCCCTTGTTGTAATTGCCGTCGCCGATGATGAAGCCGTCGCCAACCGAGAATTCCTGGCCGCCCACCGACAGGTCGAGCACCTCGTTCTTCCAGCCGAGATAGGCATGATCGGTGCTCACCGCCCAATCACCGGCGCGCGCCACCTGACCCGAGAGCTCACCGTCAAGCTGGGTGGTGGCCGCCACCACCGACAAGGCGCCATAGAGCGATGAGTCTCCCACCAGCGCTTGATGCGCCAGCGGCAGGCTGAGATCCACCTTGGGCTTGGCGACGAGATAGGCCACCGAGCGCTCGGTTTCACCGGGGCTGTCGATGGCGCCGAAGCCGTAGTTGATGCCTTCGCCGTACTGCAGGGCGAGGATGGTCTTGAAACTGGGCTTGAGGTCGAGCTGCCCCAACCGCACCGATTCGAAAGCCTGCGCCGCATGCGTCGCGAGCGCGCTCGCCAGCAGCACGCCGAGCGCGCATGTGTTGTCTGTCATATCCCCTCCAACCGGCCGTTCGAACGCGCGTCAGCCCAGCAGTTCCGCCAGCGCCGCATCGATGAAGGCATTGTCCGCCGGGTCGATGCCGAAGCCGGCGCCGTGGCCCCACTTGGACGGTATCGGGCGCAGCTCGGCATTGGGCATGCGCGCGACTTCGTAGGCGTTGTCAGGCACACGGAAGTACAGATCGGTGTCACCCGGCATGACGATGGCGCGGCAGGTGATGGCTTTCAGGGCCGCCTCGAAGTCGCCGCCGAAGCGCGGGTTGGCGCTGATATCGCCGGCCATCCAGGTGCGGGCCATGGCAATCAGATCGTTCGCATCGTTGGCCAGGAAATAGCGCTGGGTGAACTTCACCACGTCATCGCGGCTGGCGAGGCCGAGCCTGGTGTAGAGCTTTTCGCGGAAGAAGTCCTGGGAGAACAGCCACGCCGAATAGACGTGACCGAAAGCCAGCACACCGCGCAGGGGCTGGCTTTCGTACCAGCCGTCTTTGAAGTCGGGATCGAGCGTGAGCGCGTTGACGGCGCTATCGACGAACACGTAGTTGTGTTCGGCCGTGCGCGCCGAGCCGCAGATCGGCGCGATGGCGTCGACCATGTCGGAAAACAGCGCGCCCCATTGGTAGCTCTGCTGCGCGCCCATGGAGAAGCCGCTCACCAGACGGATGCGTTTCACGCCCAGGTGCTCGGTCAGCAGGCGATGCTGGGCGAGCACGTTGTCGTAGACGGTGGTGAGCGGAAAGCCGCCGCGGCCATAGGGCGCGGGCGTGTTGCTGGGCGAGGTCGAGCAGCCGTTGCCGAGCATGTTGGGTATGACCACGAAGTACTTGCCGGTGTCGATGGCGCGCCCCGCGGCCACCATGAATTCCGTTTCGCCGTGGCGGCCACCGTAGAAGGTCGGCACCACGACGACATTGTCGGCGCGGGGCGCGAGGGTGCCGAAGGTCTTGTAGGCAAGCTTGACGTCGAGCGTGAAACCGCTTTGGGTGACGAAGCCCGGGATCTCGTAGTACTGCACTTCGGACATGGATGCTCCCCTTGGATGATGTTCGCCCGCGGCTGGGCGACGGCCGCCAAGCATGCATCCTAGCACCGTGACCGCGATCGCGACGCGCCTCGGGCAGCGCGCCTCGAGTCGTGCATGGCGGCGCGTTCAGAACCGTCCCGATTTGACCGCTATACAGTGGCCGGCCGGCGCGATGCCGCGTCGCGCTGCGCGCGCGGGGCGGGTATGCTTGCCGCCGACCGCATACAACAAGCAGCGGCACTATGGGTAGGGACGGCTAAGGGCGGGCGTGTGAGCGGACAATCTGCAGTCATTGTCGGTGGTGGCGCCGTCGGCGTCGATTTCCACCTGCCACGCCTCGTCACGCTGTGTGGCATGACCGCCGTGACCATCGTTGAGGTCGATGCGCGCCGCCGCGCCGAGCTTGCGATGAAGTTCGGCGCGCGCAAGGACGTGTCGGTGTTGCCGCGCTTGCCGGAAACGGCCCGCTACGACATCGCCGTCATCGCCACGCCCCCGCGCCTGCATGCGCCCTATGTCGATGACCTCAAGATGCGCTGTCGGCGACTCGTGATCGAAAAGCCGCTGGCCAACAACCTCGCCGGCGCCGAATCGATCGCGGCGAGTCTCGCCGACGCGCCCTGCCAGGCCTTCGTCTGCCACATCCGCCGCGCTCTCGGCAGTTTCGCGCTGGTGCGCGAACTGCGCCGACGCGCCACTTTCGGGCCTCTGCGCGCGGTGCAGCTCGCCGAAGGCGGCGTGTTCAGCTGGAAGGCGGCCTCGATAGGCTCGTTCTCGCGACAGCTCAACGGTGGCGGCGTGCTGCAGGACACCGGGCCCCATGCCATCGATCTGCTGTGCCAGGTTTTTGACCGACTGACGCTCGCGCGCAGTTGGATGGACGCCGATCTCAGGCACGGCGAGCAGGCCATCGAGGCCAACTGCGTGCTGCATCTGCGCGCAGACGGCGAACTGCCGGTGAGCCTGGCCCTGAGCCGCAATCGCAATTTCTCCAACCAGGCGCGTTTCGAATTCGAGGGCGCGGTGGTGAACGTCGACGTGCGCGACAACAGCCTGCGCGTCAGCCTCGATGGCGACACCGGTATCGAGGGCATCGCCCTCGGTGGGCCGCCGCAGCGCCTCGAATACCATGAATTGTTCGATGCCTTCTACCGGCGCTTCATCGTGGCCGGCGACAACCAGGGCGTGACGGTGCACGATGCGCTGCGTGTCGCCCGCATCATTGACGCAGCCTATGCCCAGGCGCTGCCGATGGCGGGGGGATTCTGATGAAGGTCGCGGTATTCGGCGGCTCGGGCTTCCTCGGCTACGACTTCGTGCGGCTCGCGCTGCGTGAGGGCGGCGTGACGCCGGTGGTGTATTCGAGCAGCGCCAAGAGCCTGTCCAATGTCGCGCGCCACGAGGTCGACGTCCGTCTCTACCCGTCGGCCGATCCGGTGTCCGTGGTGCTGGACGAAGACGTCGACCTGCTGGTCAATTTCTCTCATCCCTTCGAGCGGCGCGAGGGTATCAGCGGCCATGCGCAGGTGCAGCGCTTCGCCGAGTTCGTGGCGGCGGCGCGGCGCCGCAATCCGGACCTGCGCCTGGTCCATACGAGTTCGATGTCGGTCTACGAACCGTTCGCCAAGGGCCATGAATTCGACGAGGGCGCGCCCCTGCGCCCGCCGCGCCATGACCGCTACGCGCGCGAGAAGGTCGCCGCCGAACAGGCCTTGCTGAGCCTGCCCGACGCGCCCACCTGGCAGTTGCATGTGCGTCCGACGGTGGTCTACGGGCCGTTCTGCGGCGTGTGGACCGATCGCATCTTCGAAGCCTTCATGGCCGGTGATGTCGACTATCGCGACCTGTCCGGCCGGATCCAACCGCTCTACGGCGAAGACCTGTCGCGTTTGCTGCTCGGCGTGGTTCGTCAGTTTCGACCGGGTATCTACAACGTGCCCGGCCCCGAGAGCATGAGCTGGCAGACATTCTTCACCACTTTCGCCGACATCGTCGGCCACGGCCGCCTGCGCTTCCGCGCCGACGCCGGCGGCGCGCCCTCGTGGCTGGGTTTCTACTCGAGCAACCTGCGTGAGCTCATGCACGCGGTGCGCCGCGAGCCGGCCTTCAATCGCATCGCGCTCAGCATTGCCCGCCACCTGCCGGAGCGCAGCGTGCTGGCGATTCGCGACTTGCTGCTGGGGCGTGGCGAGCGCGCGCCGCGCGCCGCCGCAACACGCGGTTCGGAGGAATACCTGCGTGGCTTTTTCGCCGAGGATCGCGTGGTCAGCGCAGCGCGCCTTGCCCGCGACTTTCCCGATTTCCAGCCCCGTGCACTGGCCGCCTGCGCGGACGAACTCGGGCGTTACTTCCGTTATCGATTCAGTGACGACAGTTTCGTCGAGGAGCCCGCCCATGGATAAACAAGAAGTGTACGCGACGCTCAACGAGGCCTACTTTCGCGAGGATTGTCACGAGCGCCAGCTGCTCGACAACCTGCCGCGTTTCCTGGAGAACGCCGCGCTGTTCGTCGACGTCGGCGCGAGCCTTGGCCAGTACACCTTGACCGCCAGCCGCTGCATGCGCGGCGGGCGCATCATCGCGGTGGAGGCCGACCCCATCCGTCATGAAGAACTGACGCGCAATGCGGCGCGCTGGAGCGGCGAGAGCGGTCGTCGTATCGACGCGGTCTTCGCGGCCGTCGGTGACAGCGCCGGCACGGTGACCTTCTACACCACGCAATCGAACATCAGCGGTGGCCTGTTTCCGCGCCCGGCGGCGGACGGGCCGGCGTGGCAGGAGCTCACGGTGCCGAGCGTCACCCTCGACGAGCTGTGCGGCGATGAAATACCGGATTTCGTCAAGGCCGACATCGAAGGCGCCGAACTGCGCATGTTGCGCGGCGCGCGGCGCATACTCGAACACGGCCGCACCGCGTTCCTGCTCGAACTGCACGGCTGGAACGACCCGCAAGACCGCGGCGCGGAGTCGATTCCCGACTTCATGCGTCGCCACGGCTATCACGCGGTGGCGTTCTTTGAACATACCTTGTTCCTGCCGCTGGGGGCGACCTACCTGCGCGAGAAGGCCGCCGCCGGCCTGCGCCTGCTGACCGGCAGGCGCTGAGCCTCGCAGCCCACGCCATGAACGCCGACGCCCGCAGCACGCCGATGCTGCCGCATTACCTCGATGGTATGAACGCCGTCGAACGGGTGCTGTTCAAAGCGGCGCGGGCGGCACGTTGTTCGCGCGCCTTCTATGGCGCCTATTGCGGCTGGCATCGCGACCGGCCGGCCATCGCCCGCTTCGCTGGACGTCATGCCGGCCAGCGCTGTTTCATCCTCGGTGGCGGACCGTCGCTGAAGCTCATCGACCCGGCGCCGCTGCGCAACGAGGTGACTTTCGCCGTCAATGGCATTTTCCTCATCTACGACTGGCTGGGCTTCGAGCCGAGCTACTACGTGGTCGAAGATTTCCTGGTCTATGCCGATCGCTGGCGCGAGATCCGCGAGCAGGTGCGCGCCTCTAACTGTTTCTTTCCCGATCACTTCCGCTACGCGGCGTTCGATCGCGACAATCACCATTACTTTCGCGCGATTTACGACTTCGATCCGCGCTCGGGCTTCCCGCGCTTCTCGCGCAACGCGGCGCGGGTGTTGTGGATAGGCGGCACGGTCACCTATATCTGCCTGCAGCTCGCCTTGTACATGGGCTTCAAGGAGGTCTATCTCATCGGCATGGATCACAACTACCGGCGTCCGGCGCACGTCGAGAGCGTCGGCGATGTATGGACCTCCCACGGTGAAGACCCCAATCATTTCCACCCGCAGTATTTCGGCGCCGGCTACCGCTGGCACGATCCGCAGGTCGAGCGCATGGAGACCGCCTACCAGCGCGCCCGCGAAGTTTACGCGGAGGCCGGCGCACAGGTGTTCAATGCCACTGTCGGTGGGCACCTGGAAGTGTTTCCGCGCGTCGACTATGCGCAGCTCTTCTCGGCATGAGCCTGGCCATGAGTGACAGCGCGCCGCGCGTCAGCGTCATCATCCGCTGCTGCAACGAAGAGCAACACATCGGCCGCCTGCTGTCGGGCATCCTCGAGCAGACGCTGCGCGAGGTCGAGATCATCGTCGTCGATTCCGGCTCGACCGATGCCACGCTCGCCATCGCCTCGCGTTACCCGGTGCACATCCGCCACATAGCGCGCGAGGATTTCTCCTTCGGGCGGTCGTTGAACGTGGGCTGCGCGGCGGCGCGCGGCGAATTCCTGGTGATGGCCAGCGCCCACGTCTATCCCATCTACCGCGACTGGCTCGAAAAATTGATTTCGCCCTTCGCCAATCCCGAAGTGGCGGTGGTGTACGGCCAGCAGCGCGGCGACGAACGCACCAAGTACGCCGAGCAGCAGATCTTCGAGAAACTCTACCCGGCGGGCGGCATGCAGCTGATGCCGGGCTGGTTCTGCAACAACGCCAATGCGGCGGTACGCCGCGCGTTATGGCTGGAACTACCCTACGACGAGTCCCTGACCGGGCTCGAAGACCTGGCCTGGGCGAAAGCCGTTGGCCAACGCGGCCTGCGCGTCGCCTACCATGGCGAGGCGGGCGTCATCCACGTGCATGACGAGCGCTGGCGCCAGGTGCTGAACCGCTACCGGCGCGAAGCTATAGCCTTGCAACGCATCGCGCCGGAGCAGCATTTCGGCTTCGCCGATTTTGTTGCCTGCTTCGCGCGCAACGTGGTGTCCGACCTGCGTCATGCCAAGCGTGAGTCGCGCCTGCGCGAGGTCTGGCTGTCGGTGCTGCAATTCCGCTTCATGCAGTTGTGGGGCACCTATCGCGGCTTTGCGAGCGGTGCCGCGATCCCGGACAATCTCAAAGAGACTTTCTACTATCCCAAGGGGTGGGATCATGAGGCGGACATCTCGGGTGGTGAACAGCGCGCGGCGATGCGCATTCCCTACGCGGCCTTGGGCGAGGACGAGCCGGACTGAGTTCCGCGTGCGCGGGGCGTCGCGATGAGCGCGCGCAAACTGGTGGCGCTGCTGCCGATGAAGGCCCACAGCGAGCGGGTGCCGGGCAAGAATTTCCGCCTGCTCGGCAACAAGCCGCTGTATGCCTGGATGCTGGACACCTTGTTGGCGATTGACGACATCGCGACGGTGGTCGTCAATACCGACGCCAGCGCGGAACTCGTCGATGACCCGCGCTTTGCCCAGGCGCGCGTGCTGTTGCGCGAACGCAAGGCCGACCTGTGCGGGGATTTCGTCAGCATGAACCTCGTCATCGCCGACGACATCGCGGCGGTGCCTGCCGACAGCTATCTCATGACCCACGTCACCAACCCGTTCCTGTCGGCGGCGACCATCCGCGGCGCGCTGGCGGCCTACGAGGCCGGCCTCGCGTCGGGTACCGCCGATTCGCTGTTCACGGTCACCCGTCACCAGACCCGCTTCTACCGGGCCGACGGCAGCGCCATCAATCACGACCCGGCCAATCTCATCCGCACCCAGGATCTCGAACCCTGGTTCGAGGAGAATTCCTGCATGTACCTGTTCAGCGCCGCGAGCTTCGCGCGCAACCAGGCGCGCATCGGCGACCAGCCGATTTTGTTCCCGATCCCAAAACGCGAAGCGGTGGACATCGATGACCAGGATGACTGGAACGTCGCCGCCCTGCTTGCCGCCGGCATGGCTTCCGCGAGGGCCGTTTCATGACCGAATACAAGGTGCTGCTGAGTTGCCCGCCAATGCTCGGCATGCTGGGTGAATTTAGCGACGACTTCGCGGCCTGTGGCTTCGAGGTCGAGGCGCCGCAACTGGTGCAGGTGCTGAGCGAGCAGGAATTGATCGCGCGTCTGCCACACTGCGACGGCTGGATCATCGGCGACGACCCGGCCACGCGCGCGGTGCTCGAGGCCGGCGCCGCCGGGCGCCTCAAGGCCGCCGTCAAGTGGGGCATAGGCATCGACAACGTCGACGTGGCCGCTGCCCAGGCGCTCGGCCTCGGTTTCATCAACACGCCCTACATGTTCGGCGAGGAAGTGGCCGACTACGCGATGGCCTATGTCACCGGTCTCGCGCGCGAATTGTTCGTGGTCGATCGCGGCGTGCGGGCCGGGCAATGGCCCAAGCCCGCCGGCATGTCACTGCAGGGCAAGACCGTGGGGCTGGTGGGCTATGGCAGCATCGGGCGCGCCACCGCGCGGCGCCTGGCGGTGGCCGGGCTCGCGGTCCAGGTCTACGACCCTGGCGAGACCGCGGCCAGCGCCGCGCGCGACGACGGCCATGCGCCGCTGGCCTGGCCCGACGGCGTTGAACACTGCGATTTCCTGGTCTTCACCTGTGCGCTGACCGCTGCCAACCGTCACATGTTCAATGCCGAGGTGCTGGCGCGTTGCCGTCATGGCGTGCGCGTGGTGAACGTGGCGCGCGGTCCATTGATAGACACCGACGCGCTGCTGCACGGCCTTTCGAGCGGCCGCATCCACAGCGCCGCCCTCGACGTGTTCGAAGTCGAGCCGCTGCAGGGTGCGCATGCGCTGCGCAGCTTCGAGCGTGTGATCTTCGGCTCTCACAATGCATCCAACACCGCCGAGGCGGTGCGCCGCACCAGTCGCAAGGCCATCGCTGAACTGGCGCGCCTGTTGAGCGCCGCGCGATGAGCGGCAGCGTCGAAGCGGTGCTCATCACCGGCGCCGGTGGCGGCATAGGCACGGCGCTGTGCCGTGCGTTTCGCGCCGCCGGCTATCGCGTCATCGCCACCGATGCGGCGCCGTGCGAGTGCGAGTGCGACGAATTCATCGCGCTCGATCTCGCGCTGCTGGTCGCCGACCAAACACGGCGCGCGGCATTCAGCGCAGACGTCTTGGCCGCGGCGCGCGGCGCGGCCCTGCGTGTGCTCGTCAACAACGCCGCGGTGCAGACCCTGGGCGCGGCGGGCGAGGTATCGGTCGATGCCCTGCGTCACAGTCTCGACGTCAACGTCAGCGCGCCCTATGCCCTGGCGGCCTGCCTGCTCGACAGCCTCGCCGCCCACCAGGGCGTGGTGCTGAACATCGGCAGCGTGCATGCGCAGCTCACCAAGCCGGGTTTTCTCGCCTACGCGGTGAGCAAGGCCGCGCTGGCGGGCTTGACGCGCTCGATGGCGCTCGATCTCGCGCCGCGCGGCATACGCGTGAACGAGATCCGCCCCGGCGCCACCGCCACACCCATGTTGCTGGCGGGTTTCGCCCGCGACCCGCAGGCCTTGGCCGGGGTCGCCGCTATGCAGCCCCTGGGGCGCCTCGGCGAGCCGGCGGAGATTGCCGCGATGGCGGTCTTCATTGCTTCGCGCGAAGCCCGCTACGTGACGGGCGCCGCGCTACAGGTGGATGGCGGCATAGGCGCGCGCCTGCACGATCCGCTGTAGGTGCGAGCGCACGCGCAGGCTTCGGTGTCAGGCTGAAGCCTGACCCACAGGGACAGCACTTAAGAACGGATCTGAATGTGCGATTTAAATCGCACCTACAGTTTCAAGGCCAAGCGCGCCACTCGATAACGGTCGACGAGCGGCGCGCCGCCATCGCGGACGATGTCGGCCAACATCGCCACGCGGCGGGCCACGCGCGTGTCTTGAACGGTGATGCCCTGTCGTCGCAGGCGCGCCAGCAGCGCGTCGAATAGCGGCACGACGCGGGCATCGCGGCCGCGCAGCAGCGCGCCGGCATCCAGCAGTTTCAACAGGTAGTAGTCGCGCAGCACGCGGCGCGGCGCAATGCTGCTGGCCAGGCTCGTGTCGTCATCGGCCTGCATGGCCAACAAGCTCAACAGGCGCTGGTAGTCGTCGCCGGCGATACGCGAGAGGGTGGTAAAGGCGCCGGACACCGCCGCGAGCAGGGCGCAGGCCGGGTCTTCGCCCTGTGCCTGCGGACAACTTGCCAGCGCCGCGAACACCCGCTCATGCAGCAACACGTCGTGATGCTGCTGCTGGCGATTGTCGGCCGACATGCTTGCCGCATGCTTGCGGTAGTAGACGAGGCCCGCCGGGCTGTAGCGCGGCGCGTGGCCGAGGCACAGGGCGCGCAGCCAATAGTCGTAGTCCTCGCAGGCGCGCAGTTCGGTGTCGAAGCCACCCACCGCGTCGACCACCGCGCGGTGCAGCAGCCAGGCGTGGGGCGGGGCGATATTGAAATGCCACAGGCGCAGATCGAGATCGCGCGGCGCCAGCCACCACGGCGCCGCGGGCAGCGCCTCGCCGGCTTCGTTGGTGCGCAGGAACTGGCGCGTGCGGCACACGCTGACGCCGGGCCCGATCTCCGCGCGCGCGAAGGCCAGGCGCGCGGCCAGCGTGCCCGGCGCGAGCTGATCATCGGCGTCGAGAAACAAGAGGTATTCACCGCTGCACGCGGCGATGCCGGTATTACGCGCGGCGGACAGCCCCTGGTTGGCCTGGTGGATGTAACGCACGCCGGGCAGCGATGCCGCCACCGCGGCGCTGTCGTCGGTGGAGCCGTCATCGACCACCAGCACTTCGACGTCGTCCACGCTCTGTGCGCGTACGCTCTCCACGCAGGCGCGCAGAAAATGCGCATAGTTGTAGACCGGGATGATGACCGACAGGCGTCCGCGCACGCCGGCGCCGAGGCCCTGGCTCATGCGCTGCTCATCTCGCGAAATTCCGCATGGCCTTGCCGCAATTCGTCATAGGTGCCGATTGCGTCGACGGTGCCGTTTTTCAGGAACACGATGCGATCGCAGCGCCGCACGGTGCTGAGTCGGTGGGCGATCATGAGTATGGTGCGATTGCCCTTCAGCGCCGCCACCGCTTCGATGACGGCCGCCTCGGTGGTGTTGTCCAGCGCCGAGGTCGCCTCGTCCATCACCAGGATGTCGGGATTGTGATAGAGGGCGCGCGCGATGGCGATGCGCTGACGCTCGCCCCCCGACAGGCGAATGCCGCGTTCGCCGATGGCGGTGGCGAGTCCGTCGGGCAGGCGCGCCAGCAGGGGCCCGAGTTCGGCCGCTGCCGCTGCGCGCTCGACCCTTTCGACGTCGACCGCGGCCGGGTCGAGACCGAGCGCGATGTTTTCCGTCAAGCTGCCGTCGACCAGGAACAAGGCCTGCGGTACGTAGCCGAGATTGGCCTGCCACGCCGGCATGGCGTCGCGGATGTCCTGTCCGTCGACGCGAATGTGGCCGCGCGCCGGTTCCAGCACGCCGAGCACGAGATCGATGAGCGTCGACTTGCCGGCGCCGCTGGTGCCGACGATGCCGATGGCCTCGCCGCGCCGGATGACCAGCTCGACATCGCACAGGCTGTCGTGCGGCGCGCCGGGGTAGCGGTAGGCGAGGCCCGCGAGTTCCAGGCTGTCGCGGAACGGCAGCGGTGCGTGCGCAGCGGTCACGTCGTCCAGCAAGGGTTCGAGCGTGCGCAGGCCTTCGTACACGATGTCGAGCGAGGCGGCGTTGTGGCGCACTTCCGTGAAGCAATCCATGAGGCCGCGCACCGCGCCCTTCATGCGCGTCAAGGCCACCGCGAACACGCTCAAGGTCGCGATGATCTCCTGGTTGTCATTGCCGAGTTGATAGAGCATCAAGGTCACGCCGATGAGGCCGAAGATGCCGGTCAGCTCGATGAGCTGCGGGATCGCGCGCTGGATGATCTGCATGGTGCGCTGGATGCGAAACACGTTGATCAAGGCTTCACGCAGGCGTGCCAGGAAGTAGGCGGTGCGACCCAGCACGATGACTTCCTTGACGCCGCCCAAGCCCTCGGTGACGCTGCGGATCACCGCGCCGCGATAGGTCTGGGCGTCGACGCCGAGGCGTCGCACGCGGTTCTGCAGCAAGGTCGCGATGCCGATGCCGGCGCCGAGAAATCCCGCCAACCACACCAGCACGCGCAGGTCGAGGATGGCCACCAGCACCGCGCTGATGCCGCACAGGATGAAGCCGTTGCTCAAGAACTCCACCATCGGCATCAACACCCGCACCGCGAGCTGCTGACATTCCTGGTTGATGTTCCTTTGCAGCTCCGCCGAGTTGTTGCGCAGGTGGAAGACATAGGGCGCGCGCAGGTAGGCGGCGAACAGGCGGGTGCCGAGTTTCAAGGCGCGGGTCTGGGCGAAGCGCGCCTTCCAGTAGGCGAGAAACACCACGTAGGCGGTCTTGGCGCCGTACAAGGAAAACATCGCCACGCCGCCCCAGATCAGCAGGTGTTCGCGCGTCAGCCACGCCTGCCAGGCCGGCGACAGCGCATCGCGCAGCAGCGGGTTGTCGATGATCTTGTCGGGATAGGCGAGCACGGTGATGTAGAGCGGAACGACCGCCACGCCGGCCATCTCGAGGATGGCCTCGAACATCATGAGTACCACCAGCAGCACGAAGCTGCGCCGCTCGGCGCCGCTCAGCAGGAACAGGAGCTTCTGGAGACTAGTCCACATGGGCCAGGATCCGTTGCCGCGCCGGCGCGCCGGCGCAGGCTTGTTCGAGCACGGCTTCGAGGTGCGCGGCCTGCGCCGCCCAGTCCGGCACCGGCATGTCGCAGGGCGACGGCGCGGCGAGCTGCGCGGCGAGGCAGCGCTGCAGGCTGTCGATGTCATCGACCTCGTACAGACTGTGCGCCTGGCCGCTCAACAGCGTGGCCAGCGCGCCCACGCGCGCTGCCACCACCGGCGTGCGGCAGGCGATGATCTCGTAGGCCTTCTGCGGGAAGGCATAACGGCCGAAGGCGGTATCGCGCATGCAGATCACGGCCACGTCCAGCGCGCTGAACAGCTCGGGGATGCGCTCGTGGGGCAATTCGCCGAGATGGATCACGCGCGGCGCATCGGGCAGGGGCGTGGCGCCGGCGCGAGGACCTGCCAGCACCAGGTGCAGATCGGGATGCGCGGCCGAGAGCCGCTCGTAGGCGCGATACAGCGTGGCGATGCCGCGCGAGGCGTCGAGCGCGCCGGCGGTGCCGACCAGGCGTGCATTGGCCGGCAGGCCCAGGCGCGCGCGGCTCGCCGCGCGGTCGCGCGGGTGGAAGAGCTCGTGATTGATGGTGCTTTCCAGCGTGCTGACGCGTTCCGGCGGCGCGTGGCGCGCGGCAATCATGGCGCGCAGCGGCTCGCTCACGCAGGTCACCGCGTCGGCATGGCGCAGGGCATGGTGATAGGCGCGGGTCAGGCCGGGCAGGCGCGCCAGGCCAAAGCTCTCGTAGTTGTCGAACAGGTCGAGCGCGTAGGGCAGTCGCGCGGCGCGCGCGAAGTGCGCGGTCATGGCCACGTGCAGGCTGTCGGAACCGCCGAGCAGGATGTCCGGCCGAAATGCCGCGATGGCCTCATGCACGAGACGGCGGTAATCGAGCAAGCCGGGCAGCAGGGTGGCACCGAGGTCGCAGGACTGCCAGCGCAGACGGCCGGCGCCCTGTGCGTCCACGCTCGTGAAAGCCGCGGCTCGCCCACGATAGTTGAGGCACAGGCCGAGCACTTCATGGCCGCGCAAGGCCAGCTGGCGCGGCAATTCGTAGAGGCGCGCGTAGCGGTCGACGATGACGTCCTTGCGCATGTAGCGGCGTTTGAACAGGCACAGGATGCGCATCGCTCAGTCCGCGCGCCACCGCCGCCGGCGGGCGTCAGTTGTCGAGGCTGGTGTATTCATCGTCGATACCCGTCACGTCGCGCGCCGCCTTGAGCGCGGCCGCCACCACTTGGTCCATGTTGTAGTAACGATACTGTGCGAGTCGGCCGACGAACACCACGTCGCGTTCGTCGCGCGCCAGCGCCTTGTAGCGCTGGTAGCGGGATTCGTTGTCGGGATTGGGGATCGGATAGTAGGGATCGCCGTCGGCGCGCGGGAATTCCTTGACGATGGACGTGCCGCGCGTGTCCTGGCCGGTCAGGTATTTGAATTCCGTGATGCGCGTATAGGCGTGATCGTTGGGGAAGTTCACGGTGCCGGTGTGCTGGTAGCGTGGCAGGTCGTGATGTTCGTGCCGGAATTCCAGCGAACGATAGGGCAGTGCGCCGTGGCGGTAGTCGAAATAGGCGTCTATCGGGCCGCTGAAAACCGTCAGGCGCGGTCGCCAGCGCTGGCGTTCGGCAAAATAATCGACACCGGTTTCGACGCGGATGCGCGGGTGGCCGAGCATGCGCGTGAACATCCGCGTGTAGCCCTGCGCGGGCATGGCCTGGTGACGGTCGGTGAAATAGCGGTCGTCGTCGTTGCTGCGGGTCGGAATGCGCGCGGCGACGCTGGCGGCCAGTTGGTTGAGTTCGAGCCCCCATTGCTTGCGCGTGTAGCCGCGAAAGAACTTGTCGCACAGATCACGGCCGACACTCGCCAGCACCGCGTCCTCGCTGGTCAGGACCTCATCGCGCGGTTCGGCCACGCTGGCGAGGTAGGCAGCGACGCCGGCTTCGTCCAGGTCGAGGCCGTAGAGACTGTTGATGGTGGTGCGGTTGATCGGTATGGGATAGAAGCGGCCTTCCACCAGCGCCTGCACGCGATGTTCGTAGGGTCGCCAGCTCGTGAAGCGCGACAGGTAGGCGAACACGCGGCTCGATTGGGTGTGGAAGATGTGCGGACCGTAGCGATGCACGAGCACGCCGTGCGCGTCCGTCTCGTCGAAGGCATTGCCGCCGATGTGCTCGCGCCGGTCGATCACCAGCACTTGGCGTCCGGCGCTGGCCAGGCGTTCGGCGAGCACGGAGCCGGCGAAGCCGGCGCCCACCACCAGCACATCGAGCGCGGACCTCGTCATGACACTGACTGTGCCGCCGCGACAGGCCGAAGACGGAATGACGGGTAAATATCAATCACGGCGCGATTATGCCTGTGATTGGCGCGTCACGCATGAAGGCGCATGACGCGTATCGATCAGCCGTAGGCGGCCGCCACCTTGCGCGCGCTGGCCAGTTGCTGCAGTTCGGCGCGCACTTCTTCGTGGGCGGCGCGCGCCGCCGCGCTGACGCGGCCCACCGCCTGGTAGGCGTGAATGAATACCGCCTCGGTATGGGCGCGGTCGGTGTTGGGCGGCGTGGCGAGCAGCGCGGCGAGCGAAGTGGTGCACAGTTCCGCGCCGCTCCAGTCGGTGGCGATGGCGGCGGCTTCCAGCGCCCGCACCTGTTCGGCGACGGCGTCGGCCCATTCCTGCTCGCTCATCACGCGTGCCATGGTCAGCCGTAGATGCGCGCGGTCGCGCCGAGTTCGTTCTGCACCGGCACCGCGTTGCCGCGCTCGACCTGCGCTTCGATGCCCTTCCAACCGCTGCGAATTTCGCCGAGCAGCTTTTCGACTTCCGTGAGCTTGCCGTCGTCGTTGTGCAGGTTGGCCGTTACCAGCGTGCGCGTCATGTAGTCGTACAGCGCGTCGAGATTGGCGGCGATCTGTCCGCCACGCTCGTGGTTGAGGCTGGCGCGCAGGCCGTCGATGATCGACATGGCCCAGGTGATGTTGGAACCCTTGGCAGCGATGTTGCCGCGTACCATGGCGGTGCGCGCGGCGCGCAGCTTGTCGAGGGCGCCGTCCATCAGCAGCAGGATCAGTCGATGCGGCGAGGCGGTCTCGATATCGGTGCGCAGCGCGAGGCGGCTGTATTCGTCGATGGCGTTGAGCGCGTTGGGTGGGTAGCTCATCAAATCTCCTATCGGCCGTGGGGACCGTTGGTGGTCGTGGCCGCTTGCCGCGGTTCACGAACCAGCGCGTGTGAGTGCTCTTGTCTCAGTTTATCGACCTCGATCGTTCGTACTGAATCGATCAGGCGTCTTTATTTGCGTCGAATTGTTTCAATTGCGTCGTCAGGTAGTTGCTGGTGCTGTTGAGCCCGGCGACCAGTGCATCCAGCGCATTGAACTGCTTGTTCAGCGCCGCCTCCTTGCGATTCAAACGGAATTCGAGATTGGCGCGCGCGGTGGAATTGGCATCGATGCGCGCCTTCATGCTGGTTTCGCGCGCCGGGAAGATGCCGCCGGCATCGAGCATGCTCTTGGCCAGCGCCTTGAAGCGCACCGCCGCGCCGCTGGTGGCGTCGGTGAACATGCTGGCGACGCCTGCCGGGTCCTTGTTCAGCGCTTCCTGGAAAATCGCCGTGTTCAGCGCAAGACCGGTACCGTTGGCGCCATTGGTGATGCCGATCTCGGCCAGGAATTTGAACGCGCTCGAAGTGCCGGACTTGGCGTGCAGCGCATCGCGAAACTGCGACTCGATGTTCAACAGTGAACCGCGTTCGCTGCTCAGGGTTTTGCTCTTCAGATCGTTCGTCAGCTTGAAGATGGCGTTGTAGGCCGAAACCAGGGTTTGCACGTTGCTCTGGATCTTGCCGTCGTCGCGCGACACGTTGACGTTGACGGTGCCGGCGGTCACGAGGTCCAAGGTCAGTCCGGAAATCACGTCGGTGACCGAGTTGCTGGAGCTCGTCACGCTGAAGGTGTTTTCGAGTTTCAGTTCGGCGTCGAGATCGGCGCTGGTGAATCCGCCGCTGCCGTTGCGATCGGTATTGATGGTGGCCAGCGCGAAGGGATCGGGCTGATCCGTGACCGGATCGGCCAGGGTGTGGAACTTGACGTCGAGCAGGTTGGCCGAGCCGGTGCTTTTGGCCGACAGGCTCAGGTGATAACCCGAGGCATCCTTGATGGTCGAGGCGGTCACGCCGGTATTGGCGCTCGAGCTGTTGATGGCGGTGCGGATCTCGTCCAGCGTCTTGTTGCCAATTTCGATCGTGAAGCTCTTGGTGCCGACGGTGATGGCCATGGTGTCGCCCGCGGCGCCAATCTTGGTCGTGCCGGTGTCGGCGAACGTGGTGCCGGCGATCAGGCGATGGGTCTCGGCCAGGCGTTTGACTTCGATGCTGTAGGAACCGGCGCTGGCGTCGGCGCTGCCGGTGGCGGTCAGGATCTTGGCGTCGCTGGAGGTGGCCTTGGTGGCCTTGAACTTGGTCGGGTCGGAAAGATCGGAGACGGTGGTCTGGAACTGCGAGACGACGCTCTTCAATTGGCCGTAGGCGCTGAGCTGCGCCTGCATTTCGACCTGGGCGGTGCCCATCTTGACCCACGGCTGGCGCTCGATGGTCATGATCTTGCTGACGATGCCGGCGATGTCCAGGCCGGAACCGACGCCTTGGGTGCTTAGGGATGCCACGTATTCACTCCTTCAATGTCCTCGTCGGCGAACGGGTCACCGTGCGGCGATGCGCGGGAGGCGTTTCGCGAGAGAAACATTGCAAGTTCGGGGCCAAGGGCCGCGCGGCGATGCGGGGGCAAGCGGCACGCGCGCCGCGACTCAGGCCTCGTCTTGTACGAACACGCCGGCGCTTTGATCGAGGCGCGCCGCGAGTTCCAGCACTTGCTGTTCGGGGATCTGCCGAATGACTTCCTGGGTGTCCTTGTCGACGACCTTGATCACCGTACGACCGCTGCTCTCGTCCACGGAAAACTGCAGCGAGCGTTGCAGGTTCTGCACGCCCTTGCTGAGATCCTTGACGGCCTTCTCGAGCAGCTTCGCGTCGACCGGCGGCAGCTCACCGGAAACTTCCCGTGGCTGTTGCGCGGAGCGCTGCGGGGCGGTCGCCTCGGCGGTATTACTGTAAGCGGCCGCCGACGAGCGCTGCGTGCGCAACTCGGTGACGGTGGCCGGCAATTTTTGTATGGCGACATGAGTGACCATGACGCTACCTCTCCGTTGCAATGGCGCCCGGGGCACGAGACCCCGGGCGCGTCACACTGGCTTTCGCCGTCAAACTCCGCTTACTTGAGCAGCGACAGGGCCGCCTGGGGCAGGGAGTTGGCCTGCGAAACCATCGAGATACCTGCCTGCTGCAGGATCTGCGCGCGGGTCATGGAAGCCGTTTCCGCCGCGAAGTCCGCATCCTGGATACGGCCGCGAGCGGCGGAGATGTTTTCCGACACGTTCTGCAGGTTGCGGATGGTCGAATCGAAGCGGTTGAGCTTCGCGCCGAGTACCGCGCGGTTGCTGTTGATCTGGTCCAAGGCTGACTGGAAGGCCAGCAGGGCCAGGTTGGCGCCCGACTGCGTGGCAACGCTCTGCGCGTTGACCGGTGCATTCGCCAGCGTGGTGGTGGCGGAAGCGACACCCGTGATGGCCGTGCCGGTGGCGGCGGCGTCATAGGTGACGGTGGTCGAGTTCAACTTCTGGTTGAGCACGATGAGACCGTTGGCGCCGGCGTCGACCGAAGTCGTGCCCGCGGCGAAGCCGGTCGCGGTGGCGGCGGCAGCGGAGTTGATACCGACCGTGATGGCGGCGCCGGTGCGGTTGATCAGCACCAGGCGGCTCTGGTTGGCGGCGGCGCCTGCATCATTGACTGCAGTCACGCCGGTTTCACCGGACTTGGCGTTGATGTTGGCCACCAGGTCATCCATGGTGGTGTTGGCGCCGTTGCCGTCGATGGACACGCCGTTGATGGTCACCGCACCGTTGCCGATGGTCTGACCGGCGGCGCCGGTGGCGTCGGCGTCGAGCACGTCGTTGGCGGCCACGGCGGCGTTGCCGTAGGAGAACGCGTTCACGCCGGTGGTGCCGCTGACGGCGTTGATGGCGGTGATCTTGTTGACCGAGTTCTGGCCGGCGGTGACCGCTGCCAGCACGGTGCCGTTGATGCTGTCGGCGCTGCCGTCGAGGGCCGTGTCGCGGGTGTTGCGGATACGGTCGGCGAAAGTCGCGTTGGAAGCCGAGTTGATGGTGCTGTACTCGGAAGCCACACCGAGGCCGGTCGGCGACAGGTTGTTGACCGAGACGTTGATGGTTTCGTTGACGTTGGTGCCAACCTGCACGTCGGCGCTGAAGCCGCCGGTCAGGAGCTGCTGGCCGTTGTAACGGGTCTGGTTCACCACGCGCGACAGCTCGTCGATGATCTGCGTGACTTCCTGGTTCATCGAGGAACGGTCACCGTTGGTGTTGTAGCTGGCGGCCTGCAGGGCGAGGTCGTTGGCGCGCTGCAGCGACTTGGTCATTTCGTCCATCGCGCCTTCAGCGGTCTGGGCGATGGAAATACCGTCGTTCGCGTTGCGCACGGCGACCGCGAGGCCGCTGATCTGGGTGCTCATGCGCGTCGAAATCGCGAGGCCCGCCGCGTCGTCCTTGGACGAGTTGATGCGCAGACCGGAAGACAGGCGCTGGATGGAGGTGTTGAGATCCATCTGCGTCTTGTTGAGGTTGCGCTGTGCGTTGAGGGATGCGACGTTGGTATTGATTGACTGAGGCATGGAAATGCTTCCTATGAGAGGACGCCGAGAGTGTTGTGCGGCGTCATTTATCTTTGACGGATATATTCGATTTCGAATATTCACCGCCTCCGGGGAGAGTTATCGGTCGCTCGCGGCAAGAACTTTAGGACGCTATGGCAAGTGTTGCCGGGAATGCGGCAAACGCTTGCCGCGCCGCGTTTTTCCTGGCCTGCGCGCGCTGCGCGGCGCGTGTGGCATGATGCGCGGCCTGTGTCGATAAACGTGAACGGGGCCGCAATTCGTGCTTAAGGTCAATCATGAGGCGCTGGCGCGCCTCGCGCGCTATCAGTCGGGCGAACTACCGCCTCCGCCGATGTGGGAAACGGTGCCGCTGCGCCTGCTTTCCTTCGCGCCGGGACGCATAGAGATGCAGGCCCGCGCCGACGAACGGCATATCAATGCCATCGGTTCGGTGCATGGCGGCTTCGCGGCCACGGTGCTCGATACCGTGCTGGGGCTCGCCATCTACACCAGCCTCGGCGAGGCCTCGCGCCACATCACCGTCGACCTTGCGGTCAAGCTGGTGAAGGCCATCCCGCTGGCGACGCCGCTCATCGCGGCATCGGAACTGGTGCACATCTCGCGCAGCGTTGGCGTGTCGCAGGCGGTACTGCGCAGCGCCGAGGGCGTGATCTACGCCCATGGCACCACCACCTGCATGATTCAGCGCGGCGTGACCAGCACGGTCACGCCTTAGCGGCGCGCAGCCGCACCGACTTGAAAGCCGTGGCGGCGGCGCGCGCCACCGCCACGCTCGGCGCCGCTCAGGCGCTCTTCAGCGTCCACATCGGCGCTTCTTCCTCGATCAGCGCCTTGAAGCTCGGCCGCGCGAACATGCGCTGCATGAACGCCGCCAGTCTCGGGAAGCGCGCGGCGTCGACCTGGACTTGCGCATGCAGCAGGTTGACGTGCATCGAGGCGATGGCGATGTCGGCGAGCGTCAGCGTGTCGTTGACGAAGAACTGCCGGTCGCCGAGCTGCGCTTCCATGTAGGCCCAGAACGCCGGCAGTTCTTCGGCGACGGCCTTGGCGGCGTCGGCGCGCGTGGCGGCATCGGGCGGCGCCTTGCTGCGCAAGGGCGCGACGATCAACGGGAAGAACACCTTGGCGCCGGCCACCGGCACGAAGCCGCCGTCGATGTACTCCTCGAGCCATAGTGCGCGGATGTAACCATCGTCGTCGGCCGGCAGCATCGGCACGGCCTTGTTCTTGCGCTCGATGTATTGGCAGATCACGGTCGAGTCATTCACCACCTTGTCGCCGTCCATGAAGGCCGGGATCTTGCCGAGCGGGCTCACATCTCGCCAGTTGGGCGGCGGCGCGAAGGGGCTGACCGGTTCGAAATCGTAGGCAATGCCTTTCTCGGCCAGCAATACCCGCACCTTGCGCACGAAGGGCGAGACGTTGGCGCCCAGCAGTTTATATGTCATGGCGAGCTGTACTCCTTTGTTGAGGGGAATGACGCCGCGGCGCGCGGCGCGGGAAGCTGCAAGTGTATGCGCAGGAGCCCTCGTCGGGCGCGCTTGCCTGGCACGTCGACGCCCGTCACGCGCGCCGTCGTGGTGCGGGCGCGGCGATGCTGCAATGCACGCGAAAGCGTCGCTGTTTTGCCCGCCTGACAACCTTTCTAGGAGGGGTGGCGGGGTCACTTGCCATGCTATCTTTACGCCCCCGCGACAGGGCGGGAGACATACAACCAGCAGCGGGAGCGCACCGGGGGCGGATCAAGGCCCCACGCCCGGTCAACCTGCCAGTCAAACTCGAATCGGGGGAGTCAATGACGAATCTACTCAAACGCGGCACGACCTACGAAGAGGTCTACGGCAACTTCAAGTGGAACATTCCGGAGTTCTACAACATCGCCGACGATGTGTGTGACCGCTGGGCTGACGATGCCGGTCGCGTGGCGCTGGTCTATGAAGACGCGCAGAAGAAAGCTCACACCTATACCTTCGCCGACGTGCGCAAGTACGCCAACCAGCTCGCCAACACCCTCGCCAGCTGGGGCTTGAAGCGCGGCGACCGCGTGACCTTGCTGCTGGCGCAGGATCCGGAATGCGCAATCAGCCACGTGGCGTGCTGGAAGGGCGGCATGGTGTCGGGACCGTGCTCGGTGCTGTTCGGCGGCGACGCCATCACCTATCGCCTGAACGACAGCGGCGCCAAGGTGCTGATCACCGACAGCGCCAACTTTCCCAAGGTCGCGGCGCTGCGCAAGGACGCACCCAAGCTCGAGCGCGTGCTGGTGATCGACGGCGAACCGGAAGGTTCGCAGAACTTCTGGAAAGCCATCGAGGGCGCCAGCGACAAGTTCACCAACGTCAAGACCCGCGCCGACGACATCGCCTGGATCAGCTATACCTCCGGCACCACCGGTATGCCCAAGGGCTCGGTGCAGCCGCATCGCATGATGCTCGGCCACATGCCGAGCCTGGAATTCATCTACGACTTCTTCCCGCAGACCGGCGACTGCCTGTGGTCGCCGGCCGACTGGGCGTGGATGGCGGGCCTGATGGACGTCATCATGCCGGGCTGGTTCCATGGCTGTAAGGTCATCGCCACCGCCATGAAGGGCTTCGAGCCCGAAGAAGCCTATCGCATCCTCGACCAGCACGGCGTGACCCTGGCGTTGCTGACGCCGACCATGCTGAAGCTCATGCGCACCGTCGAGAACCCGCTCAGCCGCTACAACCTGAAGCTGCGCGCGGTGCTGTCGGGCGGCGAGTCGGTCGGCGCGGGCCTGCACGAGTGGGCGCTGAAGGAGCTGAAGATCAGCGTCAACGAAGGCTTCGGTCAGACCGAGTGCAACGTCATCCTCGGCAACAACGGCAAGGTGTTTCCGGTCAAGCCGGGTTCGCTCGGCAAGTCCACGCCGGGCACCATATGCGCCATCATCGACGACAACGGCAACGAAGTGCCGGTCGGCGTCGAGGGCCACATCGCCTGCAAGCGTCCGCACCCGGTCATGCTGCTCGAATACCTCAACAAGCCCGAGGCGACGCGCGACAAGTTCATCGGCGACTGGCTGATCACCGGCGACGTCGGCCACAAGGACGAGGACGGCTATTTCTGGTTCCACGGCCGCGGCGACGACGTCATCACCAGCTCCGGCTACCGCATCGGTCCCGGCGAAATCGAGGACGCGCTCCTGAA
Source organism: Pseudomonadota bacterium (assembly GCA_016719885.1). Classification (NCBI taxonomy): domain Bacteria; kingdom Pseudomonadati; phylum Pseudomonadota; species Pseudomonadota bacterium. Next base: position 322,228 of record JADJYF010000001.1, read on the forward strand.
GCACCCGGCGGTGCAGATGGCGGCCGCCATCGGCGTGCCGGATCCGGTGCGTACGGAGATCATCAAGGCCTTCATCATCTTGAAGCCGGGCTTCGAGGGCACCGACAAGCTGGCCGAGGAACTGCGTGAAGACGTGCGCTCGCGCCTCGCCAAGCACGAAGTGCCGCGCATGATCGAGTTCGTGACCAGCATGCCGATGACCACCACCGGCAAGATCATGCGGCGCGAGCTGCGTGACCTGGAAAAGAAGCGTCGCGGCGAGTAGCTCCGAGGCGCGCCGATGCGTTATCGAATGCTTGCCGACGGCAGCATGGCGCCGGTGCAGAACACCGGCGACGTGGTCGAGCTGACGGTGTGGTTCACACTGGTGTGCGGCATCATCCTGTTGGGGATGGGCCTCTATGGCAAGCAGCGCTGGCTGCAGTTCTGGGGCGGGCTGACCGTCGTGTGCGTGGTCGTCTATTTCATGCGTGACGTGCTGGGCCTCGGCGCGATGCTGGCCTAGGCGGCCGGTGGCGCCGACATGCGTGCCGTGACGGCGCGCATGTCGGGGCGGCCGATGTCGATGGCCTCAGGGCGCGACGTAGCCGCCATCCACCGGCATGGCGATGCCGGTGACGAAGGACGACAGGTCCGACAACAGCCAGATCACCGCTTCACCGATTTCACCCGGCTGCCCCAGGCGGCCTATCGGTTCCTGGTCGATGAGATGCTGCGGCACCATGCCGGTGTCGGCCATCATGCGATCGACCATCGGCGTCTGGATGATGCCGGGGCATACCGCGTTCACACGGATGGCCTTGCGCGCATATTCGAGCGCCGCGCACTTGGTGATGCCGACCACGCCGTGCTTGGCGGCGCAGTAGGCGGTGCCGCCGCGCGTGCCGACCAGGCCCGCCACCGAGGCGGTGCTGACGATGCTGCCGCCGCTGCCCTGCTTCAGGAACTGTTCGACCTGGTATTTCACGCACAGCCATACGCCTTTCAGATCGACGTTGACGGTGCGGTCGTACTCGTCCTCGGTCATCTTGGTGATGCTGGTGAAATGACCTTCGATGCCGGCATTGTTGAAGGCGCCGTCGAGACGGCCATAGGCGCTGACGGTGGCCGCGATCATGGCCTGCACTTCGGAGGACTGCGTGACATCGGTCTTGACCAGCTGCGCGGTGCCGCCGTTGTTCTTGATCTCCGCGACCACCGCTTCGCCGTCCTTCAGGTTGACGTCGGCGATGGTCAGGCGCGCACCCTCTTGGGCGGCGCGCAACGCGGTGGCGCGGCCGATGCCGGTGCTGCCACCGGTGATGATGATGGCTTTGTCTTGCAACAGGCCGGGCATGGGGTCAGTCCTCATTGATTGGTTGAATGCTGCGTGGGTTCGTGAGCAGGTGGGCTTGCGCTACACTCACGGCGCCTCATGTCGAGGCCTGCTGCGATGATACTGGAAGCCAAATGAAAGTCGTCACCCCCGAAGCGGCGGTCGCCGCCATCCCCGATGCATCAACCTTGATGTTGCCCGGCGCCTGCGCCGAGCCGCGCGAGTTCTATCGCGCCTTCAGCGCCGGTGTCGATCGTTTCAAGCAATTGACGGTGGCCTCGGGGCTGTCCTTGGGGGGCTACGGATTCCTGGAGCGCGGGCTGGGCACCAATTTTCGATATCTCACCTGGCAGGCGGCGCCGCGCCTGCGTCCGCTGTTCAAGGAGAACGACCGGCGCAAGATCGCTTTCGTACCGATACGCCTGAGCGACCTCACGCGCGTGGTGCGCAAGGACGGCCCCATCCGTCCCGACGTGGTGGTGGTGCAGACTTCCTTGCCGCAGGCCGACGGCACCGTCAGCCTCGGCGTGTCGGTCGGACCGAACCCGCATCTGGTGTCGCAGGCGGCGACCGTGATCGCCGAGATGAACCCACACATGCCGGTCACCGGCGGCAACTCGCGCATTCCGCTGGAGCGCATCACCTACGGCTTCGAAGCCGACCATCCGCTCGCCCAGTACGATACCGGCGAGCCCGAGCCGCGCGACGAGAAGATCATCGAGCATGTGCTCGGCCTCGTGCCGCGCGGGGCGTGGGTGCAATTCGGCATCGGCGCGGTGCCCGACCGGGTCTTGAAGCGCCTGAACGAGATCGCGGACGTCAACCTGTATTCCGGCATGCTGACGCGCAGCCTGGTGGATTTCCTCGAGGGCGTGAAGCACCAACCGCGCGTGGTGAACGGCGAACTGGCCGGCGATCCGCGCCTGTACGACTACTGCAACGGCAACGCGGTGGTGGAAATGAACGGCCTGGATGTCACCCACAACCCGCTTGGCCTGGCGGCGCTGCCGCGCTTCGTGTCCATCAATTCATCGGTGGAGATTGATCTCATGGGCCAGAGTAATGGCGAGACCCTTGGGCCTGTCCAGATCAGCGGCGTTGGCGGCAGTCTCGATTACATCGAGGCGGCGGCCTTGTCCGAGGGCGGGGTGTCGATCATCGCGCTGCCTTCCACCACCGCCGACGATGCGCGCTCCAAGATCGTCGCGGCCCTCGCTCCCGGCAGCGTGGTAACCACGCCGCGCTATTGCATCGACTACGTGGTGACGGAGTACGGCGTCGCGCGACTGCGCGGCAAGAGTCTGTGGGAGCGGGCCGAGGCACTCATCGCCATCGCCCATCCGAAATTCCGCGATGAACTGGCCAACTCCCTGAAGTGAAGTTGGCGACGGTTACGGTGTGGGGTTGAACAAGCGCACCACTTCCAGCGGTTCGAGCAGCATGCGCATCTGTACCCGCACCACGTATTCGAGCTGGTGCGGGTTCTCGCGCACGGTGAACTTCTCGATGACCCTGCCACCCTCGGGGGCGTCGGTCTCGATCACCAGGGTGTCGTTTTCCCAGTAGGAGAGGTTGTAGCCGAAGGTGTCCTGCACCAGCTCGTCGCCCTTGGCGGAGAACACCTTGCCATTGGGATTGGGGCGGATGCTGCGCGGCAGGTTGACGTCGTAGGTGATGCGCAGACCACCGGCTTCGTCGGCGATGTCCAAGCGCTCGACCTTGACCAGCGGGTAGGCGATGCCAAGACGGCGCAGCGCCTTGGCGGGCTTGTCTTCCTTGCGCTCGCGCACCGTTTCCCAGTAGGCGAGTTGCGCCAGGTCGTAGGGCGTATTGCGCTCGCCGCCCCTTTGCATGACCGGCATCGACTCACCGCGCTTGCGCAACTTGCCCTTGATGAGTTTCTCCGGCTCGGCGCTCGATTTGCCGTCCCAGGTCCAGCCGCCAAGCATGACCGGCGCCGCGGCGGGCGCCTGCATCACGCAGCCGAGCATCACGAAACATAGGAACAGCAGCGCTCTGTTGGCCATGGGTACCGCCTGGTTGAAGTTGGCTGGCGGCGAGGGTCCAGGGATTGCGATATGCTCACGCCGCGCGCGGCATGGTGCCACGCGGCCCGCGGGGCCTCAAGCGCAGCTACACGCGCACGCCGCCCCAGGAAACAAGGATTCATGCGCATGATCAAAATCGTTTCGGTGTTGCAGCGTAAGCCCGGCATGAGTGTCGAGGACTTCCAGGCCTATTGGTTGAACAAGCATGCGCCCATCGTCAGTCGCCTGCCGGGGCTGCGTCGTTACGTGCAGTCTCACACCTTGTTGTCGGGTTATCGCAAGGCGCAGCCGGCGGCCGACGGCATCGCCGAATTATGGTTCGAGGACAGCGAGGCGCTGCGCAAGCTGAAGGACAGCACCGAGCTCGCGGCCGTGTTGGCGGACGAACCGAATTTCGTCGACATGACGCGCTTCATCCAGGTCCACACCGAGGAGCACGTGATCAAGGACGGGCCGATACCGGCCGGCGGCGTGAAGAACGTCGAGTTCGTGAAGAAGAAGGCCGGCATGCCGCTTGCCGATTTCCAGCGCCATTGGCGCGTGATCCATGGCCCCTTGGGCGCCTCGATCAAAACCGTCACGCGCTACGTGCAGAGTCATACGCGCAGCTCCGCCTACGGTCGCGGCGCCGACCCGGCCCTGGACGGCTTCGCGCTGACCTGGTTCGACAACACCGACGCCATGCGCGAATCGGCCCGCACCCGCGAATATGCCGATACGCGCGACGACGAAGACAACTTCCTGACCGTGCCGCTGGATTTCATCATCACCAAAGAGCACGTCATCGTCGCCTAGCGCTTCCGGCGCGAATGAATTCGCAGCCGGCTGTCGGACTGAAGGTTGCACGGGTGGCGCCACATCTGATATGTGCCTGCATTCAAATCATCGACGGACGCTCCCTCAGCAGGCCCGCCCAGCGCGGCATCACCTGCTCGGCGAAATCCTTGGCCATCTCGCGGATGTTCTTCAAGGGAGGCAGCAGGCTGACTTCCTTCAGGCCGTGCTGGCCGGCGATACGGATCTTCTCGGCGATTTCGCTGGGGCTGCCGACCATCGACGTGCCGTCGATCATCTCGGGCGTGACGAACTTGCGTTCGCCCGGCGCATAGAAGCTGCAGTGCCCTTCGTGGATCAGCTGGTGGCGTTTCTCCGGCGGCACCGGGAAGTTTTCAACGTGGTCGACGTACTCCTCCCAGATGCCCTTCATGTACTGCGGCACCACTTCGTCGTTCTTGGTGTAGCGCCAGATCTCGTAGACGAAATGCAACGCCACCACCACCCACGAGCCGGCGCGCTCGATGACCGCTTCATCCGTCAGCTTCTGGCCGGCCTTGAGGATCACGGCGTTGGTCAAGGTCACGGTGTGATAGTTCGACAGGTCGCGCCCGGCCTTGTCGCCGCCTTCCTTGACGTGCTTCAGGTTGTAGTCGAGCACGTCCTGCTGTTCGTTGAAAATCGACACCAGGCCGTCGCCATAGGTGCCGGCGGTGCGCAGCGCGCGCGGGCCATTGGCCGCCACGTAGATCGGAATCGGGGTTTCGATGTTGCGAAAGCCCGTGCCGTGGTTCTGCCACACGATGTCGGTGGTGCGGTCGCGGTAGGTGTAGGCCGTCTCCTTGCCTTGCAGCATGTCGCGCACCACGCGCAGGTAGTCGCGGAATTCCGCGATCGGGATCGGGTCCTGGCCCATCACGCGCATCGCGGTGTGGCCGGTGCCGATGCCGAGGAAGATGCGTCCCGGCGCGATGGCGTTGATCGACGCGATGGCGGCGGCGGTGGTCGGCGCGATGCGCGTGCCGGCAATCGCGACACCGGTGCCGATGTGGATCTTCGAGGTGTTGGCGGCGGCCAGCGCCATGGTGGCGTAGCAGTCCGACCACATCATCTGCGTGTCGGGCACCCAGGCGGCGTCGTAGCCCAGGTCTTCGAGATACTTGATGACTTGCCAGTCGGTGATGCGCGTCTGCACGTGCAGGCTGAATTTCATGGTGCGGGCTCCCCTGGTTGCGTTGGCCTGTCGACTATAGCCAGCGCCTCGGCGGAGGCCAATCCGCGCAAAGGGGGAGGGGTCAGCGGCGCCGGAAGTCGCCGCCGCCGCCGTGCCGCATGTTGCCGGCCTCGAAATCGGCGGGGCCGACGTCCGGCACGTTGAGCAGGGTCAGCAGCTGCAGCGTGGTGCAACGGTTGGCGGCAATGTCGATGGTGCTGGAGGCGGTGGGGATGGGCGCGCCGCTCGCGCGGTTGTCGGGCAGGTGCGATTCGGCATGGGCGTAGGCATTGATCACGAACTTCCACAGCTGGTCGTTGCCACGGTAGATCTTCCACAGCGCCGGCACGTAGGTCTGGGCGTCGAGGTAGAACACGCGCCGCGTGACGGCCGCCGTCGCATCGCTGGCGCGACCCTCGAGGATGATGGTCGGGCGCAGTTGCCAGCTCACCTTGGGAAAGCAGCCGGCATGGCCGTTGAAGTCGGTATGCCAGTAGTCGAAGCGGCGCGCCTTGCGCGGCGAGGGCTCGATTTGGTCGTGGCGGTAGAGCGGCAGCAGCATGTAGGTGGTGCCGAGGTAGCGCCATTGCATGGCCGGCAGGGGCCCCGAGTAGAGCAGGAAATCGGTCGGCAGGATGTCGCTGCCGAACATCGACTCCTCGTTGGAGAACGCCGCCAGGGTCTGGGTGCGGCCGAGCTGCGGAATGTAGACCCAGCCGTTCAGCGGTCGCGATTCGTCGCGATTGGCGAACACCAGCGCCTCGGTGCCGTCGTAGCTGCCGGCCTCGACCGCGCGCATGAAGAACGCGCCGTAGGCATCCTCGGGATTGCGCTCGATGTCCGGCACCGGCGCCAGCAGGTGGCGATGCATGAAGCGCATGCTGCGCCCCTCGAAGAGCATTTCGGCCTGCACCTTGGCGGCCTTCCAGTCGCGCATCTGCCACACGATCTCGGGCAGCTTGCCGCTGTCGCCGGTATAGGCGTAACGCATGTTCCAGGCGACCTTGCTGCCGGCGTCCGGGTCGTGGGGATCGGGCGCGCCGCTGAACGGCCGGCCCTGCACGAAACCGTCCAGCACGCCGGGCTGGTCGGTGAGTCGGGTCTGGTCGCGATACTTGCCGCTGGCGGTGACGAACGCGGCCGGCGGCATGAAGGACATGGGCTCACCGATCACCAGGCTCACGCTGTCACTGGCGATGAAGCGTGCGAAGTCCCGGTCGATGAACGCCGCGTGGCGGGGCAGGCTGGCGCTGTCGATGACGCTGCCCGGCCGCGGACCGATTTCATTGAGCTCGTCGATGTCGAGATCGAAATCGCCGGCCAGCGCCGGCACGCAGGCCAGCAGCGCGAAGGCGCTCCACACCAGGGACGCGAGCGCCTTCATGCCGACGACGGTCAGTCGTGAAAGAAGTTGAGTTCGATGGTCAGCCCTTCCGGGTCCTTGACGAACAGCTGGCTCAAGCGGAAATCCGGCACTTCGCGGCGCTGGAACGACACGCCCAGGCGCTCGAAGCGCGCGATGAAGTCATCGAGATCGCTGGCGCGGAACGCGATGTGGTCGACCGGCCCGGTCGGCCCCGAGATCACGTGCTCGCCGTTCTCGTAGACATAGCCGCCCTCGAAGCCGTCGTCGCCAATGTGCACCACCGGGCGGTCTTCGAGGTAGAACCAGTAACCGGGGAAGCCGAATTGCGGGCGCGGGCCGCTGGTCAGGCCCAGCACCTCGCTGTAGAAGCGCTTGGAGACTTCGAGGTCCGAGGCGTAGACGAAGTAGTGATCGAGTCGTTCTAGCGGCATGGCGGCTCCTCGTGGCTGCTGGAGATGGCGGTCGTGGCCGATATAAAGAGCGGCGACGGCCATAGCATTGGGACTCGGGCGCGCGACGTCAAGGCAAGCGCGGCGCCCCGCGCAGGCAAATGTGAATCTTCGTCCCGCTCGCCTTGGCAGTGCCCGGGGGCTGTCGTATGCTGCATCGCGATAGTCCGCGCGCCGCGTCGCGATGCTTCGCCAATCGACTCCCGCCAGGAGGGGCCTCGATGCTTTATCACCTCTACGAGTGGACCCACGCCGCGGTCAAACCCTGGCGCGCCGCGGCCAGCATGGGCCGCGTGATGCTGAACAATCCCGCCAACCCGATTTCCTACACCTACCAGGCCAAGGCCGCGTCCGCCGCGCTCGAGGTCTTCGACGGCCTGACCCGCAAGTACGCCAAGCCCGAGTTCGGCATCCGCGAGGTGTCCTGTCACGGCGGCCATATAGGCATCAGCGAGGAAATCGTCGCGCGCCTGCCGTTCTGTCACCTGCTGCATTTCAAACGCGATACCAGCCAGCTGCCGGAACGTTATCGCGAGGCGCCCAAGGTGCTGGTGGTGGCGCCGGTGTCGGGGCATTACGCCACGCTGCTGCGCGGCACGGTGCGCGCGCTGCTGGAGGACTTCGACGTCTACATCACCGACTGGATGGACGCGCGCGAAGTGCCGATGGGCGAGGGCAACTTCGACCTGCACGATTACATCGACTACGTGATGGGCTTCATGCGCCAGCTCGGGCCGGACCTGCACGTCATGGCGGTATGCCAGCCCGGCCCGGCGGTACTGTCGGCGACGGCCTTGCTGGCGGCGGCGGACGACGCCTGCCAACCGGCCACGGTCACCATCATGGGCAGTCCCATCGACACGCGTAAGAGCCCGACCCAGCCCAACCTGCTGGCCAAGAGCAAACCGCTGTCGTGGTTCAAGAAGAACGTCATCATGACGGTGCCATTTCCCAACCCCGGCGTCATGCGTCGCGTCTATCCGGGCTTCCTGCAGTTGACGGGCTTCATGACCATGAATCTCGACCGCCACCTGGATGCGCACAAGAATCTCTACCAGAACCTGGTTGCCGGCGACGGGGATTCGGTGAGTGCCCATCGCAAGTTCTACGACGAGTACCTGGCGGTGATGGACCTGTCAGCCGACTATTACCTGCAGACCATCCAGAAGGTATTCCAGGAACACCACCTGCCGGACGGGCTGCTCGAGCACCACGGTCAACGGGTGGATCTGAAGTCCATCAAGCGCACCGCACTGATGACCGTCGAAGGCGAGAACGACGACATCTCCGGCATCGGCCAGACCCAGGCCGCCCACGATCTGTGCATCAACATCCCGACCGCCAAGCGCGTTGACTACATCCAGCCCGGCGTCGGGCACTACGGCGTGTTCAATGGCTCACGCTGGCGCACCGAGATCGCGCCGCGCGTGCGGGATTTCATCTTTTCGAACAGGACGCTGGGCGTGAAACGGCCAACCTGATGGTCAGACTTAGGTGCGAATTCGCACACGACTTGCGATGCGCTACCGCAGCGCTGTTTCAATGTGCGAATAAATTCGCACCTACCGTCGCCATCGCCGGGTCCCGCCTCAATGCCCGCCGCGATGCGCCTGGAACACCATCTTGTCCAGCAGGCCCAGCAGCAACGCCGACACCACGAAAGCCATGTGGATGATGGTGTACCACAGGAGCTTGTCGTTGGGGATGGTGGCGGCCTCCATGAATTTGCCCAACAGATGAATGCTGGATATCGCGACTATCGATGCCGCGACCTTGAGCTTCAAGGTATTGGCATCGAGCTTGCCCAGCCAGTCGATATTGTGTGAGCCGTTGTCGATGTCGAGGCGCGATACGAAGTTCTCGTAACCGCTGAACATCACCATCACGATCAGGCTGCCGACCAGCGCCATGTCGATCAGGGACAGGATGGACAACACCAGCGACGCCTCCGGGATATCGATGATGTGCAGGAAGATGTGCAGGAGTTCCTGGAAGAACTTCACGCCCAGCGCCAGCAGCGCCACCGCCAGGCCGAGAAACATCGGCGCCAGCAGCCAGCGGGTGGCGAACAGGGTGCGTTCGAGGAAGATTTCCAGGGATTTCATGCTGGTGTTCCGATGCGTCGTGGCGAGGCCGGAGTATACCCGCAGGTGCGATTCCAATCGCACATTCGCCGAAATCGATGCACCGTGCGCGCCCGTGCAGACGCCGTCGAATTCACGCCAACCCGCCCGATCACGCTATCGACGCCCGCCGGCCCGGCGGCTAAGCTTTCGCACGTCCGTCTCGTCCGCGACGCTCGCTGATTCGTGCGGGCAATCAATTCGAAACAATGATTCCCAATGGAGGTTTCCGATGGCTTATAACGTAAAGGTCGAAAAGAATCTGGCCATGCCGCGCGCCAAGGTGTTTGCCGCGCTGACCGATTTCGGCGGCGTCGCCAAGATCCTGCCCGGTGCGCTGAAGTCCTGCGAACTCGTCGGCAGCGGCATCGGTTCGGTGCGCCACATCGAGCTTGCCGATGGCGGCAAGGTTTCCGAGCGTCTGGAGATGGCGCACGACAACAGCGTGTTCGCCTATTCCATCGTCGCCAACAACGCGCTGCCGGTGGAGAATTATTTCGCCTGCGTGACGCTCGCCGATGACGGCAAGGGCGGCACCAACGCGGTGTGGGCCAGCAACTGGACCGCCAAGGGCGCGCCGGAAGCGGACATCGTGCCGATGCTGGAAGGTCTGTATACCGCCCTCTTGGACGGCATCGCCAAGGCGGGCTGAGCGCCCGCCTCGACGGTCCGGAGTTCCGCGGCCTCAGACGGCGCGGAACTTCGGCATCACCTCTTTCGCGAACAGTTCCATCGACTTGGTGGCCTTGGCCGGGTCGATGCCCGGGAACTGGGTATTCATGATGAAGTCGGTGCAGCGGTACTCGCTCACGAACTTCTCCATCTTGGCCGTGACCTGCGCCGGCGTGCCGACCATGAAATGTTCGGCCAGCACCGAGTGCCGCATGTCCGACGGTTTGGTCACCGGCAACGGCGCATCGTCACCTTCCGCATCGTTGGCCTCGGCCAGGATGTCGGCGTAGAACTCCAGCATGTGCCACAGGTGGTCCTGGCATTCCTCCCAAGCCTGGTCCTCGCTTTCGGCGCAATACACCATGCGCAGCTGCGCAATGTTGAATGCCTTGGGATCGCGCCCGCTGTTGGCGAGGGTCTCCATGTACAAGGGCGCCGGATCGGGGCCCAAGGTCGCCATCAGGTGATAACCCATCTCCGCGGCGCGGGTGATGGCCTTGGGGCCGCGTGCACCGATCCAGATCGGCGGATGGGGCTGCTGTACCGGCTTCGGTGACAGGCGCGCTTCCTTGAGCTTGGTGAACTTGCCGTCGACGCTCACCGTGTCCTCGGTGAACAAGCGCTCGATGATGCGGATGCTTTCGCGCGTACGCATGCCGCGCTCGCTGCGGTTCATGCACAGCGCGTCGAATTCGTAATGCGAATAGCCTTGGCCGACGCCGAGATCGAAACGGCCGTTGGACAGGATGTCGACGTTGGCCACTTCCTCAGCCATCAACAGCGGGTGCTGGTAGGGCAGGATGATGATGAAGGTGCCGATGCGTATGGTCGCCGTGCGCATGGCGACCGCCGCGGCGGTGGTCATCAGCGAGGGGTTGTAGCCGTCGTCGGTGAAGTGGTGCTCGGTCAGCCAGATGTTGTCGTAGCCGAGTTCCTCACCGCGTTTGATCTGTTTCAAGATCTGCTCGTAGAAGTCCGGGAACGGGCGGCGCCACTTCACCGGGTTGCGGAAGTCTTCCATAAAGCCGAAGCGCATCGTGTTTCTCCCCTGGGCTGCGCGGCAGGCCCAGCACCCGTTCGCCGACGAAATTCAGGATCATTTCGCGACTGACCGGCGCGATGCGCGGGATCATCATTTCGCGGAAGTAGCGCTCGACGTGGTATTCCTTGGCATAGCCCATGCCGCCATGGGTCAGCACCGCGGTTTCGCAGGCCCGGAATCCCGCTTCGGCGGCCAGGTACTTGGCGGCATTGGCCTGCGCGCCGCATTCCTCGCCGGCGTCGTAGCGCGAGGCGGCGTCGAACACCATGAGGTTGGCGGCTTCGAGTTCCATCCAGTTGCGCGCCAGCGGGTGCTGGATGCCCTGGTTCATGCCGATGGGACGCCCGAACACTTCGCGCTGCTTGGCGTATTCGACCGCGCGGTTGAGCGCGCAGCGACCGAGCCCGACCGCTTCGGCGGCCAGCAGCACGCGCTCGGGATTCAAGCCGTGCAGGATGTAATAGAAGCCCTTGCCTTCCTCGCCGATGAGATCCTCCTTGGGCACCGGCATACCGTCGTAGAACACCGCGTTGGAATCGACCGCCGCGCGGCCCATCTTGGGGATCTCGCGCACTTCGGCGTAATCGCGGTTGAGCGTGGTGTAGAACAGCGACAGGCCGTCGGTCTTCTTCTTGACCTCGTTGCGCGCGGTGGTGCGCGCCAGCAGCAACACCTTGTTGGCGCGCTGCGCCATCGAGGTCCAGTGCTTCTGGCCGTGGATGACATAACCATCGCCCTTGCGCTCGGCGCGCACCGCAAGACTGGTGGTATCGAGACCGGCATTGGGCTCGGTGACACCGAAGCAGGCGGTTTCTTCACCGCGCAACAGCGGCGGCAGCATGCGACGCTTCTGCTCTTCGGTGCCGAACACCACCACCGGGTTGAGACCGAAGATGTTGAGGTGGATGGCCGACGCGCCGCTCATGCCGGCGCCCGATTCCGCCACGGTCTGCATCATGATGGCGGCTTCGGTGATGCCTAAACCACTGCCGCCGTATTCCTCCGGCATGGCGATGCCGAACCAGCCCGCCTCCAACACCGCCTTGGCGAACTCTTCGGGATAGCGGTGCTGCTCGTCGCAGTGGTACCAGTAGTCGGCATCGAAGCCCGCGCACAGCTTGGCGATGGCGTCGCGGATGGCCAGTTGTTCGTCGGAAAATTTGAAATCCATCGATGGGTCCTCTCGGAATGGGCCGCAGGGACGGGCGCCTCGTGGCCCGTCACTTGGCAGGGCAGTGATGGCACCATAATATCAGCCTAGACCGCTCGCGCATTCAGCCCCGGAACTCCGTCCCGACCGCGCTCTTGCGCGATACCTGCCACGTCATGCCTGGGGAGGAGAATGACCATGTTCGTCGCGACCAAAGACAAGGTGCTGCCGACCGCGATGGTGGGCTCGTTTCCGAAGCCGAGCTGGTTCAACCAGAATCTCCAGGGGCGACCGTTCAAGGTCGCGATGGGCGACTCGATGTACCGCGAACAATACCTGGACGCGGTGGCCTGCTACCTGAGCGAGCAGGAACGGGCCGGGCTCGACATCCTGGTCGACGGCGACACGCGCTTCGATCTCGAGGTCGGCGGCCGCTCTTGGTTCTTCTATACCCTCGAACGCCTGAATGGCATCAGCGGCTTTCGCGACAGTTCGCACTTTCTCGACTACGGCGACATGAAGCCCGGCCACATCCTCTACGAGGTGCAGGAGTCCTGGCACCCGCCGGCGGTCACCGACAAGATCACGCGCGGGCCGCTGCATTTCTCGGCAATCTGGAAGACCGCGCAGAAGATGAGCGACAGGCCGGTCAAGTTCGGCTCGATCTGCGCCACCTGCCTGCCCATGATGCTGTGGAACGAGTACTACGAGAACGAACGCGACATGGTGATGGACATCGCCATCGCCTTGAACGAGGAATATCGCGAGCTGGCCGACGCCGGCTGCCCGGTCATCCAGATCGAAGAACCCGTGCACCATTTCAACTGCAATGCCTTGCCGCCGTGCACGGACAAGGATCTCGAGTTCTACACCGAGGCCTTCAACCGCCAGGTCAAGGGCGTCAACACCGAGATCTGGGCGCATACCTGCTGGGGCAATCCCAACCAGCAGAGCTTCTACTGGGAGCGGCCGAGCTACGAGCGGCCCCTGCCTTACTTCCTGGCCATGGATTGCGACGTGCTGATGCTCGAAGGCGGCAGCAACCAGGCGCGCGACATCGAGCTGCTCAAACACCACAAGACCGACAAGAAGATTGGCATCGGCGTGGTCGATCACACGCGCACCACGGTCGAATCGCCGGAGCAGGTCGCGGCCACCATCCGCCACGCGCTGGAATACGTGCCGCCGGAACGGCTCATCATCACCGCCGATTGCGGCTTCGGGCGCGAAGGACTGTCGCGCCGCATTGCCCATTACAAGTGCGTGTCGCTGGTGCTGGGCACCAACATCGTCCGTCGCGAACTCGGCCTCGAAGAGGCACGGGTGAGGGTGGCGGACCCCCGTTATGCTTTCGACCAGCCCTGAAGCGGTGTTCCCGATGGCCGACTACCTCCTGACTCCCGCCGATGAATTGACCCATGCGCCTGGCGCCGAGCGGCATTTCAACGAATCGGTCTACACCAATGCCTTCGATCACGCGCGGCGTTTCGGTGGCTGGATCCGCCTCGGCAATCGCGCCAACGAAGGCTACGCGGAACTCGCGGTGTGCCTGTTCCTGCCCGACGGGCGCATGGCGCTGCAGTTTCTGCGGCCCGAGATCACGAACAATGATCGCTTCGATGCCGGCGGCATGAGCTACGAGGTGGAGCGCGCCCACGAGTGCGTGGTGATGCGTTACCAGGGCGAGGTGATGCTGGTCGCCGAGCGCGCGTGGCTGCGCAAGCCCAAGCTCATGTTCGAACGTGCTGAGCGCGTGCCCTGCGAGCTCGAATGGCGTCACACCGGCGTCTCGCCGATCTACGGCGGCGCGCCGACGCGGCCCGATCAGCAGACCATGTTCGGCCGCGACTTCTCGCTCGGGCACTTCAACCAGCACACCGCGGTGGCATCGCGGCTGCGCATCGGCGGCGTCAACTACGATTTCGACGGCTACGGCTGGCGCGATCATTCCTGGGGGCCGCGCCTGTGGCAGAACATCCTTTTCGACCGCGGCTTCTACGTGAGCTTCGGCGCCGATCGCGGCTTCACCCTGCTCAAGATCGCCAACCAGGACGGCGTGGTGCGCCGCGCCGGCGTGTTGTTCATCGACGGCAAGTACGAAACCATCACCGATCTCGATGTCTTCACCGACTGGGATGCCGACAAGGACCCCACCGCCGTCATTCTCACCGCGCGCAGCGCCAACCACAGCGCCGTCATCCACGGCCGGGTGCTGAACTGCGCGCCGCTCAGCAACCGTCGCCAGATTGGCGACGAAGTGATGAATTCCCGCATCGCCGAAGCCTTCACCGAGTTCGAATGGGACGGACGCAAGGGCTATGGCATGACCGAATACGTCGAACGATTGAACGATGGCGTGCCGGTGGCGTGGCCGCTGTAGGCGCGTCGGCACTCGAATCCAAGGATACGCACCATGCAAGCTGATGAATTTCGCCTCGTCGAAAGCGACGAGTTCAACCACACCCCGACCGCCGACAGCAATTTCAACGAGTCGGTCTACGTCAACGGTTTCGATCCCGTGCAGCGCTGCGGCGGCTGGATGCGCATCGGTAATCGCGCCAACGAAGGCTATGCCGAGGCGCAGGTGTGCCTGTACCTGCCGGACGGACGCCTGGCGGTGCAGTTCCAGCGCCCCGAGATCACTCACAACAACGCCTTCGACGCCGGCGGCCTGCGCTACACCGTGCATGAGCCCTTCCGCCACGTCAGCATGCGCTACGAGGGTGACCTGCTGGTGCTGGACGATGCGAACCTGCTGCGCGACGCGCGGCGGCTGTTCGCCGAGGCGCCGCGCACCCAGGGCGTGATTGAATTCGATCTCACCGGGGTGTCGCCCATGCATGGCGGCGAGCCGACCCGCGACGACCAGCAGACCATGTACGGCCGCGATTTTTCTTTCGGCCATTTCAATCAGCACATGCGCACGGTCGGGCGCATGGACATCGGCGGCGAGGTGGTGTCGTTCGACAGCTTTGGCTGGCGCGATCACTCCTGGGGGCCGCGCTACTGGACCAACATCCATTTCTATCGCCTGTTCATCGCCAATTTCGGCCCCGATCGCGCCCTGATGCTGCTCAAGATCACCGGTCGCGACGGCGTCACGCGGCGCTGCGGTGTGCTGCAATACGACGGTGAGTACGAGGACATCACCGACCTCGACGTCTACACCGAGTGGACCGAGCGCAAGGATCCGAAAGCCATGCGCCTCGGCGTGCGCACCGCCAGGCGCGCGGTGCAGCTGCAGGGCGAAGTCATCCAGATGGCGCCGCTCAGCAACCGCCGCAAGGTCGGCGACGAGATGCTGGCCTCGCGCATCGCCGAGGGGCTGACGATGTGGACCTGGGGCGACCGCACGGGCATAGGCGTCACCGAGTACATCGAGAACCTGAAAGACGGCCAGCCGGTCGGCTATCCGCTGTAAGTCACGGGGGCCGACATGAGCAGCAAGAGCGCGGTGAGCGACGATATGCAGGTCGTCATCGACAATTTGCGCGAGGCGGTGCGGCGTCGCTTCGGCGCGGGCAGCGACATCGCCAACATCGACCAGGCGACGGTTGGCGGCATCAACCGCACGGTGCTGTTCGATCTCGTCGAAGGCGCGGCGCGGCGTCGCCTGGTGCTGCGCCAGGAAACCTATACCACCGAGTACTCGCCGTTCCTGCCGCCGGCCAAGCAGTGGCCGCTGCTCGAGGTGTGCGTGCGCCACGGCGTGCCGGTGCCGGCACCGATCTTCGCGTTGGAGGAGGCCGACCAACTCGGGCGCGGTTACGTGGTGGCCTTCGTCGCCGGCGAGACTCTGCCGAAGAAACTCTTGCACGATGCCGCTTTCGCACCGGCACGTGCGCTCTTCACCCGCCAGGCAGCCGCGGCGCTCGCGCGGCTCCATGCCATCGATACCGCCGAGGTGGCGATGCTGAACGATGTGCCGGACAGCATCGATGCCTTGGGCGCGCAGCGCGAAGCCTACGAGATCTACGGCCAGCCGCACCCGGTGCTGGAATACGCGTTCCGCTGGCTCGAGCAGCGCCGGCCGGCGGCCACGCCCAAGGTGTTCGTGCACGGCGACTTCCGGACCGGCAACATGCTGGTGCATCCCGAGCAGGGCCTCATGGCCTTGCTCGACTGGGAATGCTCGCGGCTGTCCGCGCCCGAGGACGAACTCGGCTGGTTCTGCTCGCGCTGCTGGCGTTTCGGCGTGATGGACAAGGAGGCCGGCGGCTTCGGTACGCGCGAAGAACTGATTGCCGCCTACCAGGCGGCCGGTGGCCGCGAGATCGACCGCGAGGCATTGCACTGGTGGGAGATCTTCGCGCACCTGCGCTGGGCGCTGTACAACATCATGCAGTACTGGGGGCACGTGAACGGCCGCCGCGCGCCGGCCTTTGCGCTGTTTGGCCGCAACACCGCCTACATCGAATACGACCTGCTCATGGGCATCATGGGCCGTTACACTTGAGTCTTCATCATGGCCCACGACACCCCTGAGCTCGCCGAGATCCTGCGCACCGTGCACGAATTCATCCGCGGCGTGATGCCGCGCCTGTCGGGCATGGACCGCTACCAGGCGCTGTGTTCGCAGAACCTCATGGAGATCGCGCTGCGCGAACTCGACGAATGGCGGCCGCTGGAAACCGCCGATGACGAACGCCTGCGGCGTTTGTGCGAAGTGGGCAGCGAGGTGCCGCGCGATACGCTCGCCGCGCGCCTTGCCGCGCGTATCGCGGCCGGCGACTTCGACGGCCGCATGGACGAGCTCGAGCAGCAATTGCTGGCCCATACCGTCGCCAAGGTGCGCGTCAGCCGCCCGCAGCATCTCGCGCCCGAGCACCGCCAGGACTAAATCCACCCAACCCAGGAATCGTTCCGCATGTCTGACCACGTCATTGCATTCAGCGTCGCCGACGGCATCGCGCGCATCGTCATCGATGACGCCGCCCGCCACAACGTGGTCGGCGCGCAGTTCACCCGCGAGTTCGCCCGTGCCGCCATTGCCTGTGAAGGGCGCGACGACGTGCGCGCGGTGCTGCTGACGGCCAATGGCCGTGAGTTCTCGGTCGGCGGTGACTTGAACGAATTCCTGCGCGAGCGCGACAACCTGCGCCCGCACATCCGCGAGATGGCGACCTATTTCCACCTCGGCATCACGGTGCTGAACCGCCTGCCGGCGCCGGTGGTGTGTGCCATCAACGGCCTCGCCGCCGGCGGCGGCATGAGTCTGGCGATGATGGCCGACATGACCATCGCCACGCGCTCGGCCAAGTTCACTCTCGCCTACACGCGTTCGGGCCTGACCCCGGACGGCGGCGGCAGCTGGTTCCTGCCGCGCCTGGTCGGCGCGCAGCGCGCCTTCGACATCATGGCCACCAATCCCACGCTGACGGCGCAGCAGGCCTGTGACCTCGGCATCATCGCGCGGGTGGTGGATGACGCCGATTTCGGTGCCGAAACCGAGAAACTCCTGCGCCAGCTGGCCGATGCGCCGTCGGGCTCGGTGCAGCGGGCCAAGCGTTTGCTGCGCTCGGCGCTGTCGAATTCGCTCGAACAACACCTCGAGCTCGAGTCGCAGTCGATAGCCGAGATCGCTGCCTCGCCGACCACCCTCGCGACCCTGGAGGCGTTCTTCGCCGCGCGCAAGAAATAGACCGGGGTTTCGCCATGCCGCGGCGGCGCGTGGTGACGCCGCGCGCCGAATTACGAATAATTGCCAGCCAGTTCATCCACCGTCGCGGCGCGCGCCGCGTCGGCGTTCCACTCACGGAGATTTCCAGCCATGACCACCACCAGCAACCCCTTCGACCTCAATCCCGATCAGCGCAGCATGATGGACGAGGCCGACAAGTTCGCGAAGAACGAGCTCTACCCGCTCGCGGCGCGCATGGACAACGAAGAATGGTGGCCTGACCACGTGTTCCCGCAGATCGGCGACGCCGGTTACTTCGGCCTCACGGTGCCCGAGGAATACGGCGGCCAGGGCCTGGACTTCTTCACCAGCGGCCTGGTGTGCCAGGCCTTCGGGCGCTGGAACTACGCGCTGGCCTTGTCGTGGATTGCCCACGAGAACCTGTGCCTGAACAACATCTACCGCAATGCCAACGAGGATCAGCGTCGTCGCTACGTGCCGGGCCTGTGCTCGGGCAAGAAGATCGGCGCACTGGGCCTGACCGAACCCGGCGCCGGGTCGGACGCGCTGGGCTCGATGGCCACCACCGCGCGCAAGGTCGGCGACAAGTACATCTTGAACGGCCGCAAGATCTACATCACCAACGGCCCCATTGCCGACGTGCTGCTGGTGTACGCCAAGACCGCGCCGGAGAAGGGCGCGCACGGCATCTCGGCCTTCATCGTCGAGAAGGACTTCAAGGGCTTCAGCGTCGCGCAGAAACTCATCAAGATGGGCTTCCGCGGCAGCCAGACCGGTGAGCTGGTATTCGACGACTGCGAAGTGCCGGCCGAGAACCTGGTGGGCAAGGAGAACAACGGCGTTTCCATCGTCATGAGCGGTCTCGATCTCGAGCGCGCGGTGATTTCGCCGATCTGCGTCGGCATGGCCGAGCGCGCCTTGGAACTCACCATCCAGTACGCCAAGGACAGAAAGCAGTTCGGCAAGCCGATTGCCGAGTTCCAGATGATCCAGTCCAAGATTGCCGACATGTACGTGTGGGTGGAGGCCATGAAGGCGCTCAACTTCAAGGTGCTGGCCGAGGCCAACGATCTCGAAGTGGGCGGTGGCGGCCGCGGCATGATCCACGCCCAGACCGCGGCTTCGATCATGTACACCGCCAACATGCTGAACCGCGTGCTCGACGAAGCGGTGCAGGTGCACGGCGGTTTCGGCTACATGTGGGAATCGGAGGTCAACCGCCTGTATCGCGGCAACAAGCTGCTCGAGATCGGCGCCGGCACCACCGAGGTGCGCAAGATGATCATCAGCCGTGAACTGCTGAAGTAAGCGCGATGCACGAGCCGGTTTCCATTCCGCGCGGCAACGAGGATCTCGCCACCTGGCCGACGGTCTACGCCGCCGGCATACTCGCCGGCCACACCGTGCTGGTGTCGGGCGCCGGCAGCGGCATGGGCCGCGCCACCGCCTGGCTGGCGGCGCGGCTCGGCGCGCGCGTGATCGTCGCCGGCCGCACCGAGGCCAAGCTCGCGACGGTGGTCGACGCCATCCGCGCCGCCGGTTTCGAGGCGCACTCGCAGGTCGTCGACATCCGCGTGCGCGAGTCGGTCGATGACGCCTTCGCCGCCATCAAGGCGCGCTTCGGCGTTGTCGACGTGCTGGTCAACAGCGCCGGCGGGCAGTTCCCGCAGGCCTCCATCGACTACAGCGAAAAAGGCTGGCAGGCGGTGGTCAACACCAATCTCAACGGCACCTGGCACATGATGCACGTTGCCGCCCAACACTGGCGCGAGTCGGGCAAGGGCGGCGCGGTGGTCAACATCGTGGTGGTGAACCAGGGGCTCTACGGCGTCGCCCACACCTCGGCGGCGCGCGCCGGCGTCATCGCGTTTTCCAACAAGGCGGCGGTGGAGTGGGCGCCCTACGGCATCCGCGTCAACTGCATCGCGCCGGGCGCCATCGAGACCGAAGGCTGGGCGGTGTATTCCGAAACCACGCGGGCGCGCTACCCGAAGACCAATCCCATGATGCGCGCCGGCTCGCCGTGGGAAATCGCCGAGGCCTGCATCTTCCTCGGCGGCCCGGCCGGTCGCTTCATCAATGGCGTGACCCTGGAAGTCGACGGCGGCGGTCAGCACTGGGGCGAGATCTGGACGACCGGCAAGCCCGAGTATTTTTCCGCGGCGACGCGGCTGTGGGATGACGCGCCGGAGGGCTGAGCCGTGAGTGACAAGCAAGCCAAGCCGGTCTCGGGCGAAGCGCTGCGCGCCAGCGTCACCGACGGCCTGCGCCAGGCGGTCAAGCGCCGCTTCGGCGCGGCGGCCGACATCGAGGCGGTCGAATTCACCTCCCTCGGCGGCTCCAATCGCACCGTGCTGTTCGATCTCGTCGAGGGCGCGGCGCGGCGCCGCCTGGTGTTTCGCCAGGAGACCGTCGTTCCCGAGACCTCGCCGTTCCTCGATCCTTCGCGCCAGTTTCGCGTGCTGGAACTCTTGTACCCTGAAGGCCTGCCGGTGCCTGAACCGATATTCCAGTTCGATGCCGATGACAGCCTCGCACGTGCCTACGTGGTGGCCTTCGTGGACGGCGAGAGCCTGCCCCGACGCCTGCTCGACTCGCCACAATTCGAGCGCGCGCGTGCGCGCTTCTGCGCCCAGGCCGGGGAATTCCTCGGTCGCCTCCATGCGCTGGACCCGGCGCCCGCAGCCTTTTTGGAGGATGTGCCGGACAGCATCGATCCGATAGCCGCAACCATGACGCGCATCGAACGGTGGGGCATGTCGTTACCGGTGTTGGAGCTCGCAGTGCGCTGGCTGCAACGAAATCGCCCGCCGACCGCGCCACGACGCTTGCTGCACGGTGACTTCCGTACCGGCAACATGCTGATGGACGAGGAGGGCATACGTGCGGTGCTGGACTATGAATGCGCGCACATCGGCGCACCGATGGAGGATCTCGGCTGGCTGTGCCTGCGCTCGTTTCGTTTCGGGCTGGTCGACAAGCCGGTAGGCGGCTTTGGGCCGCGCGAGCCGTTCTACGCCGCCTATGCCGCGGCCAGCGGTCGTACGGTGGATGCCGATGAAGTGCGCTGGTGGGAGATCTTCGGCTTCATTCGCTGGGCCCATTACAACGTCATGCAGGTGTGGGGCCACCAGAGTGGCGAGCGACGTTCGACCGCCTTCGCCGCCTGCGGACGCAACATCGCATTGATTGAATACGAGCTCCTGATGACGCTCAAGGGGCACTACACGTGAGGGCATTGCCATGAGCCACCAGGATCCACCGAGCCTGGACGACCTCTTGGTCACGGTGCGCGAGTTCGTCAGCGAGATTGCGCCGCAGCTCGCCGGCCGTGACCGCTACCACGCGCTGTGCGCGGCGTTCCTGTTGGACATCGTGCGGCGCGAAGTGGCCCAAGGCGCCGACGACAGCGACGAGCGCGCGATGCTGGCGCGCTACCTGGGTCCCGACGCGGCAGGCGCGGATGGCCTGACGGCGCTGGCCCATGCCATCCGCAGCGGCGCACTCGATGAGCGCTTCGACGAATTGCTCGACGACTTGACGGGTCACGTGGTGCGGCAGGTGCGGGTCACCCGGCCCGATGCGCTCGATCCGATGCATCGAGGGTAGTCAGACTGAAGTCTGACCCACAGGGAAACGGCCCGTCGGTAGGCGAAGAGTCTGTGTGCAAGAGTGAAGACTGGGACCCCAGGGAAACGGTTGAGCACGTGGCAACGAATCTTTGTGGGTCAGACTTCAGTCTGACAAGTGAGGGCGCGCTTGAGCAGGTGCGAATTCGTTCGCGCACCACACGTCACCTCAATTCACCGCCGCGCCCATCGCCTGGTTCAAGCTCGCCAGGGCCGTGACGAACGCGGCATGGGCCGCCGGTTGCTCGACGGCGAGCGTTTTCACCACCGTCGCGAAGGTCTTCACGCAGTCATTGTGTTCGGCGAGGAGCTGTTGCAAACGGGCGGCTTCGGCCAGCGTGCGCTGACCGCCGTCTTTCACTTTCTTGTCGAGTTCGGCGAGAAAGCCGAAGTGGGCGTCCTTGCTCGCCAGCATGGCGCAGTAGGCGCGCCATGCCGGCTCGGCCGCATCGGGCAGGTTGACGACGAGTGGCGAGCTGTCGCCTGGCACGCTCAGCCGAACAGCTTCTTGACGAAGCCGAACACGCCGCCACCGCCGGCCGGCGGCGCCGCGGCCGGCGCCTTGTCGGCGCGCGGCGCGTCGCGCTGCGGGCGCGGACGCCGCTCTCCGCGATCGCTGTCGCCGCCACGTTCGCTGCGCTCGGCTTTCTGATCGCGCGGTTGCGATTCGTCGACACGCAGCTCGCGGCCCTGGAAGTCGCTGCCGTTCAAGGCCGCGATGGCGCGGCGGCCGGCTTCGTCATCCGACATCTCCACGAACCCGTAACCACGCGAGCGCTTGGTGCGGCGGTCGAAGATCACTTCGGCCGACGTCACCGTGCCGTAGGGTTCGAAAGCTTCGCGCAACTCCTCGCTCTTGACGCTGTAAGGAAGATTTCCCACGTAGATATTCATGTATGACCCTTGTCGTTATAGACCGCCTTTATTGCGTGCATTGGCGGCTGTTTCCCCCTGTGTCACCGGTCCATCGCGAGGCGCTGTGCTGTCAGCGCTCACCGTCGTGACGCTCTCCTGTCGCTGCCAGGGCGAATGAACATCGAAGGAAGCTGGCGGTTCGTGCGGGTCCATGTACCCCTCGGCATGCGGCTTTTCACACGCTGGTGAAAAACCGGTTCGCACGCGCCTAAGCCCCCGGCAGGACTGGCGAATTCAAACACAACGCACTGTCCCGCGCAAACAGCGCGAGGGCGCGCTTCAGGCGCTGAATGCCTGTATGCCGGTCTGTGCGCGGCCGAGGATCAGGGCATGCACATCATGGGTGCCTTCGTAGGTGTTGACCGCCTCGAGATTGAGCATGTGACGGATCACGTGGTACTCGTCCGAGACGCCGTTGCCGCCGTGCATGTCGCGCGCCATGCGGGCGATGTCGAGCGCCTTGCCGCAGTTGTTGCGCTTGATGAGGGAAATCGCTTCCGGCGCGCCGGTGCCGGCGTCGATCATGCGGCCGACGGCGAGCGCGGCCTGGTAGCCGAGCGCTATCTCGGTCTGCATGTCGGCGAGCTTTTTCTGGATGAGCTGGTTGGCGGCCAGCGGGCGTCCGAACTGGTTGCGGTCGAGGGTGTACTGGCGCGCCGCGTGCCAGCAGAACTCGGCGGCGCCCATCGCGCCCCAGGCGATGCCGTAGCGGGCGCGGTTCAGGCAGCCGAACGGGCCGCGCAGGCCTTTGACGTTGGGCAGCAGGTTGGCGTCCGGCACGAACACCTCGTCCATGACGATTTCGCCGGTGATGGAGGCACGCAGCGAGAACTTGCCTTCGATCTTGGGCGCTGACAGGCCGGGCATGCCGGCTTCGAGGATGAAGCCGCGGATGACGCCGTCATCAGCGGTCTTGGCCCACACCACGAACACGTCGGCGATGGGCGCGTTGGAGATCCACATCTTGTTGCCGGTCAGCTTGTAACCGCCGGGCACCTTGTGCGCGCGGCTCTTCATGCCGCCGGGGTCGGAGCCGTGATCGGGCTCGGTCAGGCCGAAGCAGCCGACGAACTCGCCGCGCGCGAGCTTGGGCAGGTATTTCATGCGCTGCGCTTCGTCGCCGTAGGCGTAGATGGGATGCATGACCAGGCTCGACTGTACGCTCATGGCCGAGCGGTAGCCGGAGTCGACGCGCTCCACTTCGCGCGCGATGAGGCCGTAGCAGACATAGGAGAGGCCCGCGCCGCCGTACTGCTCGGGCAGGGTCGAGCCCAGGAATCCGTGCTCGCCGAACTCGCTCATGATCGCTCGATCGAAATGCTCGTGGCGATGAGCGTCGCGCACCCGTGGCATGAGGTTGGCCTGGCAGAAGGCATGGGCCGCCTCACTGGTGAGGCGCTCCTCGTCGCTCAAGGCGGCGCCGAGGTGCAGGGGGTCCTGCCAGTCGAAGGGCGCTTCGGCGCTGGCGCGATGGTCATTGTGGGCGTCGGATGAAAGGCTCATGGGTGTTTCCTTGACTTGACCGGCATGCGGGCGGGCGCGGAACTATAGCATCGGGTTGCGCCGCCGCTCCGTGCCGCAGCGGGCGCCGCGCGGCGCCTGGCCCCGCGCTGGAGCGTCCTGAAACACTCACGCGAGCTTTTGTGATCACCCCCATGGGCTGGTAACATTCCGGCCGATCACGTTTTCGAACCCGTACCGCGCGGTCAGACGCTGGGCGACGCCAAGGTCGCGGTCGTCGACGCCACTGGCACACCGAAGTCACCGGCTTGCGCACGAGGCCCACGTCCCGAACACCGGCGGCGGGCTTCACGCTTTCCCGAAAGCGTGATCGATGAGGGCTGTCGCGCGTGATCACGCCGAAAGCCAGCAACGTACAAAGCCTGCCAGGATGGTCTCGCCCAACGAGGGCGCCGCCAGCGTGGCAGGCCCGGCTGCACTTGATTGCCGCCGCCCGGACCCGCGCTCACAAGGCGCGGGTATCCCCGACAGAGCAGGAGGAACGCATGAAAATCCTTGTGGCCGTCAAACGCGCCATCGATTACAACGTCAAGGCCCGCCCGAAATCCGACGGTTCGGCCGTCGACCTGGCCAACGTCAAGATGTCGATGAATCCCTTCGACGAAATCGCCGTCGAAGAAGCCATTCGTATCCAGGAAGCCGGCGGCGCCACCGAGACCATCGCGGTGTCGGTCGGTCCCAAGCAGTGCCAGGAAACCCTGCGTACCGCCATGGCCATGGGCGTCGATCGCGGCATCCTGGTCGAAACCGAAATCGAGACCCAGCCGCTGGCCGTCGCCAAGCTGCTGGCCGCCGTCATCAAGCAGGAGAGCCCGGGCCTCGTGATCCTCGGCAAGCAGGCCATCGATGACGATTCCAACCAGACCGGCCAGATGCTGGCCGCGCTGCTCGGCTGGTCGCAGGGCACGTTTGCCGCCAAGGTCACCATCGAAGGCGAGCGCCTGAAGGTGGCGCGCGAAATCGACGGTGGCATCCAGACCGTGTCGCTCAAGATGCCGGCGGTGGTGACCGCGGATCTGCGCTTGAACGAGCCGCGCTACGTGAAACTGCCGAACATCATGAAGGCCAAGAAGAAGCCGCTCGACACGCTGACGCCGGAAGGTCTCGGCATCGACATCACGCCGCGCCTGACGGTGGTCAAGGTCGCCGAGCCGCCGGCGCGCAAAGGTGGCGTCAAGGTGGCCGACGTCGAAGCCCTGATCGACAAGCTGCGCAACGAAGCGAAGGTGATTTGAGATGAGCATCCTGGTCTTAGCCGAACACAACAACGTCACGCTGGTGCCGGCGACGCTGAACGCGGTCGCGGCCGGCCTCGCCATCGGCGCCGAAGTCGATGTGCTGGTGGCGGGCGAGGGTTGCCGCGCGGTGGCCGACGCCGCCGCCGCGATCGCCGGCGTGCGCAAGGTGCTGCTGGTCGAAGCCGCGCACTATGCCCACGCCTTGCCCGAGAACCTCGCGCCGCTCATGGTCGCGGCGGCCGGCCCTTACGAGCACCTGCTCGCGGCCGCCACCACCACCGGCAAGAACGTCATGCCGCGCGTCGCAGCCCTGCTCGACGTCGCGCAGATTTCCGAAATCACCTCGGTGGTGTCCGGCGACACCTTCGTGCGTCCGATCTATGCCGGCAACGTCATGGCGACGGTCAAGTCGAGCGACGCCAAGAAAGTCATCACCGTGCGCCTGACCGCCTACGATCCGGCGCCGGCCACGGGCGGCAGCGCCGCCGTCGAAGGCATGGCGGCCGCGCCGGATGCCGGCCTCTCGCAGTGGGTGGCCGAAGAGCTGACCAAGAGCGACCGTCCCGAACTCACCGCCGCCGACATCATCGTGTCCGGTGGCCGCGGTGTCGGCAGCTCCGAGAACTTCGCCATCATCGAGGCCCTCGCCGACAAGCTCGGCGCGGCGGTCGGCGCTTCGCGCGCGGCGGTCGACGCCGGCTACGTGCCGAACGACTACCAGGTCGGCCAGACCGGCAAGGTCGTGGCGCCGACCTTGTACATCGCGGTCGGCATTTCCGGCGCCATCCAGCACCTGGCCGGCATGAAGGACAGCAAGGTCATCGTGTGCATCAACAAGGACGAGGAAGCGCCGATCTTCGGCGTCGCCGATTACGGCTTGGTCGGCGACCTGTTCAAGGAAGTGCCGGCCATGACCGCGGCGCTCGACAAGTAAGCGACGTCCGTCGCCATGAGTAGGCCGCCCGGTGACGGGCGGCACGCGCCTGCCGGCGCTCGCATTAATCAAGACAAGAGGGCCGGCACGCGCCAAGCGTCAGCGGCCAAGGGAGAGGTGCCGTGGAACGCGAAGCGATGGAATTCGACGTCGTCATCGTCGGCGGCGGGCCTGCCGGCCTGTCGGCGGCGATACGCCTGCGTCAACTCGCCATGCAGCATGGCGAAGAGCTCACCGTCTGTGTGCTCGAGAAGGGGTCCGAGATTGGCGCCCACATCATGTCCGGCGCGGTCATCGAGCCGCGCTCTCTCAACGAACTCATTCCCGACTGGCAGGCCAAGGGCGCGCCGCTCAATACGCCGGCCGGAGAAGATCGCTTCCTGTTCCTGACCGAGTCCAAGGCCTACAAGCTGCCGACGCCGCCGCAGATGCACAATCACGGCAACTACATCGTCAGCCTCGGCAACGTGTGCCGCTGGCTGGCGGAGCAGGCCACCGAACTCGGCGTCGATATCTATCCCGGCTTCGCCGCCGCCGAAGTCTTGTACCACGATGACGGCTCGGTGAAGGGCGTCGCGACCGGCGACATGGGCCGCACCCACGACGGTGAGGAAGGCCCCAATTTCGCGCCGGGCATGGAACTGCATGCGCGCCAGACGCTGTTCGGCGAGGGTTGCCGCGGTTCGCTGACCAAGACCCTGTTCCAGCGTTTCAACCTGCGCGATGGCGTCGACCCGCAGGTGTTCGGCATCGGCATCAAGGAACTGTGGGAAATCGAACCCAGCCTGCATAGACGTGGTTCCATCACCCACACCACCGGCTGGCCGATGGACATGAAGACCTACGGCGGTTCGTGGACCTATCACCTCGAGGACAACCTGGTCTCGATCGGTTTCGTGGTCGGCCTCGATTACCAGAACGCCTACCTGTCGCCGTTCGAGGAGATGCAGCGTTTCAAGACCCATCCCGAGATCCGCAAGCAGTTCGAGGGCGGTCGTCGGCTGTCCTATGGCGCGCGCGCGATCAGCGCCGGTGGCTTCCAGTCCATTCCCAAGCTGAGCTTCCCCGGCGGCCTGTTGATGGGTGACTGCGCGGGCTTTCTGAACGTGCCCAAGATCAAGGGCACCCATACCGCCATGAAGTCCGGCATGACGGCCGCCGAGGCGGTGTTCGATGCCTTGAAGGGCGGCCAGCCGGCGGGGCAGGAAGTCAAAGCCTATGCCGAGCGGCTGTCGCGTACCTGGATGTGGGATGAGCTCTACCGCGTGCGTAACATCACGCCCTCGTTCCACTGGGGCTTGCCGGCGGCGATGGCCTATTCGGCCATCGACACCTACCTGTTCCGCGGCAAGGCGCCGTGGACCTTGCGCCACCGTCCGGATCACCTGCAGCTGAAGCCGGCCGCCGAGTGCCAGCCGATCAACTACCCGAAGCCCGATGGCGCGTTGACTTTCGATCGCCTCTCGTCGGTGTTCCTCTCCAACACCAACCACGAAGAAGATCAGCCCTGCCATCTCACGCTGCGCGACACCAACGTGCCGGTGGCGGTGAACCTCGCGCGCTATGCCGGCCCCGAGCAGCGCTACTGCCCGGCCGGGGTCTACGAATTCGTGCAGGAAGGCAGCGAATCGCGCCTGCAGATCAACGCGCAGAACTGCGTGCACTGCAAGACCTGCGACATCAAGGACCCGACGCAGAACATCAACTGGGTGACGCCCGAAGGCGGCGGTGGCCCCAACTATCCCAACATGTGAGCCGAGTAGAACATGCCCAAGGTAACCTACCGTCAACAGGACGGCAGTGAGCAGACCATCGATGTGCCCGTCGGCTGGAGCCTGATGGAAGCTGCCATTCAGAACAACATCGCCGGCATCGTCGCCGAGTGCGGCGGCGGCTGCGCGTGCGCGACCTGCCATGTGTACGTGGTTGACGGCGCCGGGCTGCCGCCCATCGCCGACATGGAAGGCGACATGCTGGAGTGCACGGCGGCCGAGCGGCAGGCCAACTCGCGCCTGTCCTGCCAGATCAAGATGGCGGCCGACATGGACGGTCTGGTGGTGCTGATCCCGGCGCGCCAGACCTGACGTCGTGACCGGCAAAGCGCCCATCATCGTGGTCGGCGCCGGCCAGGCCGGCCAGCAGATCTGCGACTCGCTGCGCAAGGGCGGCTACGACGGTCACCTCATGCTGCTGGGGGACGAGCCCTGCTTGCCCTACCAGCGGCCGCCCTTGTCCAAGAAATTCCTGACCGGCGGCCTCGAGGCCGAGCGCCTGCTGCTGCGTCCGGCAAGCTGGTACGAACAGCAGCGAATCGACGTGCACCTCGATACGCGCGTCGAGCGCATCGACCGCGCGGCTTGCCGCCTGCGACTTGCGAGCGGCGAAGCGCTGACCTACAGCGGCCTCGCGTTGGCGACCGGCACGCGCGTGCGGCCAGTCACGGTGCCGGGCGCGGACGCGGCGGGCATCCATTACGTGCGCAGCCTGGCCGACGGCCAAAGCCTGGCCGCGGCCTTGAGCGGTGCGCGACGCGTGGCCGTGATCGGCGGTGGTTTCATCGGTCTCGAAGTGGCGGCCATCGCCCGCGAACAGGGCCGCGAAGTGGTGCTGATCGAAGCGCTGGAGCGGCTGATGGCGCGCGCCGTGGCGCCGCAGGTGTCGGCCTTCTACGCCGCGCTGCATCGTGCCCACGGCGTCGAGGTGCTGCTCGGCACCGGCGTCGACGCCATACGCAGCGCACAAGGCGAACACACGCTGGTGACCAGCAGCGGCGCCGAATACACGGTCGACCTCATCGTCGCCGGCATCGGCGTGGTGCCGAACAGCGAGCTCGCCGAGCAGGCCGGGCTCGAGTGTCGCAATGGCATCGTGGTCGACGATTGCGCGCGCACCAGCGATCCCTTGATCGTGGCGGCCGGTGATTGCACCTGGCACATGAACGGTTTCCTGAAACGCGAGATCCGCCTGGAGTCGGTGCAGAACGCGGTCGACCAGGCCAAGGCGGCGGCCGCCAGCCTGCTCGGCCAGAGCGCGGTGTATTGCCAGGTGCCGTGGTTCTGGTCCGACCAGTACGACGTCAAGCTGCAGATCGCCGGTATCGGCATGCCGCACGACCAGGCGGTGGTGCGCGGCGATGCGGCGAGCCATGCGTTTTCGGTGTTCTATTTCCGCGCCGGCACGCTGGTCGGCGTCGATTCGCTGAACAAGCCGGCCGAGCACATGGCGGCGCGCAAGCTGCTGGCCCAGGGCACGCCCTTGAGCGCCGCGCAGGCCGGCGACCTCGGCGTCGATCTCATGCAGGTGGCGCGCGGCGCTTGAACGGGCCGCGCCAGGTTCGAATAAAAAACACGGAGCGAGGAGTGAGGCAATGCCGAAGATAATTTACGTCGACATCAATGGCGCGCGGCGCGAATGCAACGTGGCCAACGGCGTATCGGTCATGGAAGGCGCCATCCAAAACGGCATCGCCGGCATCCTGGCCATCTGCGGAGGCAGCTGTGCGTGCAGCACCTGCCACACCTACATCGACCCGGCGTGGATGGACCGCGTGGGACCGGCCAGCGACATCGAGGACTCGACGCTCGAGCTCGCCTACGATCGCAAGCCCAATAGTCGCCTGTCGTGCCAGATCGAAGTGACCGACGCCCTCGACGGGCTGGTCGTGCACGTGGCGCAGAACGACGGTTGAGCACGGCATGATGCGCGGGCCGGCGGCAAGCAAGCGTCGCGCGGCGTGGCAGTGACGCCATGCGCGAACTCCACGACTTCCATCGCTCGAGTTCCGCGCATCGCGTGCGCATCGCGCTGGCCCTGAAGGGGCTCGACTACAAGGCCGTGCCGGTGGCGCTGCAGGACGGCGAGCATCTCGAAG
The DNA here is from genome assembly GCA_016719885.1 of Pseudomonadota bacterium. Classification (NCBI taxonomy): domain Bacteria; kingdom Pseudomonadati; phylum Pseudomonadota; species Pseudomonadota bacterium. The sequence continues at coordinate 352,129 of JADJYF010000001.1, forward strand.
CCGACTATCGCACCATCAATCCGCAGGGCCTGGTGCCGGTATACAGCGACCCGCAGATCCTGCTCAGCCAGTCATTGGCCATCATCGAGTACCTGGACGAAACCCATCCGACGCCGCCCTTGCTGCCGGCCACGCCGCTCGAGCGCGCGCGTGCCCGGCAGTTCGCGCTGCTGGTGGCCGCCGACATCCAGCCGCTGACCGGCCTGCGCGTGATGAGTTACCTGCGCGACGCCTGCCGCATGGACGTTGCCGCGCGGCGCGGATGGTTCAACCATTGGCTGATGGAAGGCCTGGACGCGCTGGAGCTGTGGCTGACGGCAAGCGAGCGCGGCGCGCGCTTTTGCGTGGGGGATGAACCGACGATTGCCGACGTGTGCCTGGTGCCGCAGCTGGAAGTGGCGCGGCGCAGCGGTATCGACGTCGACGAGTTCCCGCGGCTGGCGGCGGTCGAGGCGCGCTGCCTGGCCCTGCCGGCGTTCGTCGCGGCGCGCGTCGGGGCGCCTGCACCGTCGTCTTGAATTTTTGCGCCTTGCGCGCGTAGGGGGATCTCGCGATGTTGAACGATCAAATCGAGCAGCGCTGGCTGGCCGCTTTCATCAAGGTTTTCGAACTGTGCAAGGTGCAGGCCGGCGAGCAGGTCGCGCTGTTGGCGGAAAGCCAGTCGCGGGGTTTGAACATCGCCCTGGCACGGCTCGCGCTCGAGCAACTCGGTACCCACCCGGTCACCGTCACGGTGCCGACACCGGCCCAAGGCGCGCCGGTGCCGGTGCGCTCGACCGGCGCCAGCCAGGCCCTGAACGGTCAGGGTGCGGCGGTGGCGGCGCTGAAAGCGAGCAGCCTGGTGGTCGATCTCACCGTCGAAGGCTTGCTGCACGCGCCGCAATTGCCCGACATCCTCGGCGCCGGCGCGCGGGTGTTGATGGTCTCCAACGAGCATCCCGATGCCCTCGAGCGCCTGGTGCCGCGCGCCGAGGACGAAGCGGTGGCGCGCGCCGCCATCAAGGCATGTCGCACCGCCAGCAGCATGCGCGTGACGTCGCGCGCCGGCACCGAGCTTGCCATCGATCTCACCGACGCGCGCACCGGCGGCGTGTGGGGCTGGGCCGACAAGCCCGGCATGTTGTCGCACTGGCCCGGCGGCATCGTCGTCAATTTCCCCAAGCCGGGTTCGGTGAACGGGCGCCTGGTGATGGACGCCGGCGACATCAACCTGACGTTCAAGCGTTACCTCGTCAGCCCGGTGGAACTCGTCATCGAGAACGACTTCGTGACGGCCATCAATGGCACCGGCACCGATGCCGAACTCATGCGTCGCTACCTCGCCGCGTGGGGCGACGCCCACGCCTACGGCGTCAGCCATGTCGGCTGGGGTCTGAACGAACGCGCGCGCTACGAGGCGCTCGCCATGTACGACCAGCGCGATACCAACGGCACGGAACTGCGCGCCTTTGCCGGCAACTTCCTCTATTCGACCGGCGCCAACGAAGTCGCCGGGCGCTTCACCGAAGGGCATTTCGATCTGCCGGTGCGCAACTGCACGGTGAGCCTGGACGGTCGCGCGGTGGTTGAGGACGGCCAACTGGTGAAGGCATGACGCGCGCACGCGGCGCGAGGTGACAGGCATGACAATGAGTGAAGACGCGCCCATCTTCGACCCCGCGGCGTTTCGCCTCTCGGTGCAGGAAGCCGAACTCACGACGTTGGCGCGACGCCTCGGCCAGAACAAGTTCGCGGCGCGCGCCGCGATCTTCGATCGCGAGGCGCGTTTCCCGACCGAGAATTACCACGATCTTCGCGCCGCGGGACTGCTCGGCATCTGCGTGCCGCGCGAGCATGGCGGCTTCGGCGCCGATTACCGCGCCTACGCGCTGACCGCCGCCGAGATCGGCCGCTACTGCGGCGCCACGGCGCTGACCTGGAACATGCACGTGTGTTCCTGCCTGTGGAGCGGGCCTCTGGCCGACGGCATGGACATGAGCGCCGACGAGCGCAGCGAGCACCAGCGGCGGCGGGCGCTGCATTACGCGCGCATCATCGGCGACGGCGCCATCTACGCGCAGCCGTTCTCGGAAGGCGGCACGGCGGCGGCGGGCGCGGTGCCGTTCGCCACCACCGCGCGTCGCGACGGTGACGGCTGGCGCTTGAGCGGGCGCAAGATCTTCGCGTCGCTGTCGGGCAGCGCCGATTACTACGGCATCCTGTGCACCGAGGCCGAGGGCGACGCCGCGCTGTCGCGACGCAATACGATGTACGTCGCGGTGCCGGCCACGGCGCCGGGTCTCACCGTCACCGGCGAATGGGACCCGCTCGGCATGCGCGGCACCGTGTCGCGCACGCTGTTGCTGGACAACGTCTACGTCAGCGCCGACGAGGCCTTGATGCCGATGGGCGTGTACTACCAGGCGGCCATACGCATGCCGCACATGTTCATGACCCTGACGCCGACCTACATCGGCATTGCGCAGGCGGCCTACGATTTCACTGTGCGTTACCTGCGTGGCGAAGTGCCGGGGCAGGGCGGCGACAAGCGCCGTGGCTCACCGTCCAAGCAGCACAACATCGCCGAGATGCAGATCCGTCTCGAGCAGACCAAGAGCCTGTGGTTCCAGGCCGTATCCGAAGCGCGTATCGACCCCACGCGTGAGCAGGTGATGCGCGCCTACGCCGCGCAGTTTTCCGCCATGGAAAACGCCAACGAGCTGTGCCAGCTCGCGATCCGTACCTGCGGTGGGCAATCGATGTTGAAGTCGCTGCCGCTGGAGCGGCTCTATCGCGACAGTCGCTGCGGCTCCCTGATGCTGCCATGGAGCGCGGACCTGTGTCTCGAACGCATAGGTCGCGATGCCCTGTACCTGCCGGGCGAGAGCGACTAGTGCAAGCTTTCGCCGATTGGCTGGACCATCACGCGGCACGCACGCCGGCCAAGCCGGCGCTGATCTTCGAAGACCACTCGATAAGTTACGCCGAACTCGCGGCGCGCAGCGCGCGCCTTGCTGCGTGGCTGCAGAACGAGCGCGGCCTGGCGCCCGGCGCGCGCGTCGCGTGGCTGGGTTTCAACACCCCGGAACTGGTGGCGATGCTGTTCGCCTGCGCGCGCACGGGTCTCGTCATGCTGCCGCTCAACTGGCGTTTGTCCGACGAGGAACTGGCGGCCATCGTCGCCGACGCCGGCGCGGCGCTGGCGGTGGTAGACCGCAGCTGCGCCGATCGCGCCGAAGCGCTGGCCGGCGTGCCGCTGGTCTACGCGCGCGAACGGCGCAAGGGCTTTTCCCGCCTGCCCGACGAAGACAGCGATCCCGGATTCGCCGCCAGTTCGTTCGCGGCGCCGGAGCGCGGCGTGCTGTTGATCTATACCTCCGGCACTACCGGGCGCGCCAAGGGCGCGCTGCTCACGCAGGATGCGCTGTGCTTCAATGCGCGCAATTCGCAGCACATGCACGACATGACGGCCGCGGATCGCATCCTGACCGTGCTGCCGATGTTCCATGTCGGCGGCCTCAACATTCAGACCCTGCCGGCACTGGAATGCGGCGCGACGGTGATCCTGGAGGCGCGCTTCGAACCGGCGCGTACGCTGGACCTCATCACGCGCATGAAGCCCACCCTGACGGTGCAGGTACCCGCCACCCTGGTGGCATTGCTCGCCGATCCAGACTGGCGTACCACCGATCTCGGCAGCCTGCGTGCCTGCGCGACCGGCTCGACCGACGTACCCTTGCCGCTCATCGAGGCGCTGCACGCGCGCGGCGTGCCGGTCATCCAGATCTACGGCGCCACCGAGACCGGGCCGGTCGCCATCTACCAGCGCATCGAACATGCCCTTAGCCACGCCGGGTCCATCGGGCGCCGTGGCCTGCACACCGAGGTGCGCCTGGTGGACGAAGCGGGACGCGATGTCGCCGATGGCGTGCCGGGCGAGGTGCTGGTGCGTGGGCCGCACCTGGCCTGTGGCTACTGGGATCAGCAGGCGCGTGAAGCGGTGCCCTTCGTCGACGGCTGGTTCGCGAGCGGCGATGTCGCCGAGCGTGACGCCGACGGTTTCTACTGGTTCAAGGACCGTCGCAAGCACGTGATCATCTCGGGCGGCGAGAATATCTACCCGGCCGAACTCGAGCGCGTGATCGCGGTGAGTGGCCTGCTCCGCGAAGCGGCGGTAGCGGGACGCGCCGACCCTCACTGGGGCGAAGTGCCGGTGGTGGTGGCGGTGCGCGCCAGCGCCGAGACCGAGCGCGAAGACGTGCTCGGCCTGTTCGACGGGCACCTGGCACGTTACAAGCAACCGAAGGACGTGGTGTTCGTCGATGCCCTGCCGCGCAACGCGATGGGCAAGGTGGAAGTGCAGAAGCTCAAGGAACTGGTGAGAGGCGAGCAGCCCGGCGGCGCGTGACGCGCCGCCGGGAGCGTTGATGTCAGGTCATCAGAAATTGTAGCGGATGGTGCCGCCTACCCAGCGCGGCAGACCGTAATACTGCTCGGTCATGCCCAGCACCGCGCCGAGGTCGAAGGTCTGCACCAGGTAGCGCACGTCGGCAATGTTGTTGACGAACACGGCCGCCTCCCACTTTTCATCCAGCGTGGTGTAACTGAAACGCGCATCGCCGATGATGTAGCCCTTCTCGGTGCTGGCCTCGGCCTTGGTCAGGCTGAAGTAGTGCTTGGAGCGGTAGCGGAAGTCCGCCTGCCAGGCGAGCTTGCCGTCCATGTAGGGCCACGAGTAGCGCAACAGGCCGTTCAAGTTCCACTTCGGCGACTGCACCGGCTTGGTGTTGGCCGCGCCCAGCGGTCCCGGTCCGTCGAGGTCGACCTGCTTGACCTTCACATTGAGGTAAGCGGCGCCCAGCAGGAAATCCAGTCCTTCGATCGGTGACGCCTGGAACTCCGCTTCCACGCCATGACTGCGTGCGTCGGCATTGGTGATGAAGGTCGTCAGGCCGACGATCTGGAAAGCCTGGTAGTCGTGGTAGTCGTAGTAGAACGCCGAGGTGTTGAGGCGCGCCTTGCCGTTGAACAGCTCGACCTTGTAACCGACTTCGTAGGCATCCAGCTTCTCGGACTTGAACTTCATGTTGTTGTCGGTCAGCGGAATCACGCCGCCCGCCGGACCGAAGCTGCCGAAGTAGTCGGTGACGTCGAGTGGCGCATTGAAGCCGCCGCCCTTCACGCCACGATTCCAGCCGGCGTAGGCCAGCGAATCCTCGGTGGGTTTGAAGTTCAACTGCGCCTTGGCCGACCACAGGCTCTTGTCAATCTCGCCGTCATAGGTGCTCAGATTGGCAATGATGTTCTGGTTGCCATTGCGCATGCGCTCGCCGGGCTGGAAGTCGACCAGGTTCGACTCGTAGTGATGCTCCTTGTTCTCGTCGATGTAGCGGAAGCCGACGATACCGGTCAGTCGATCTGTAAAGTCGTATTCCGTCTGGCCGAACAGCGACCAACTGTTGGTCTCGGTGCGGTACGGGTTGTCGATGCCGAGCGGCGTGCCGTCGCCTTCGAAGACCGTGCCGTCAGTCCCGAGTATCGGACCGAATCCGCCGCCGGGCGCGTCAATCAGCGGACCGGTGAAGCCGAGGCCGCCGAGGATGCTCTGGTTGCCCGGCCTGGTGCCGTCCCAGATGCCGCTCATGAGCGGTTGTTCGGCGCCGTTCGCATCCCTGACCTTGACGCGCAGGTAGAAGAAGCCCGCCACCCAGCGCATCTTGTCGGCATCGCCGTTCAAGCGCAGTTCCTGCGAGAACTGGTCGGCGTCGGTGTTGAGGAAGAAATTGAAATCCTCGAACGGCGAGGCGTCGGAGTCTTCGATGTAATCGCGCTTGACCTCGCTGTAGTCGGTGATGGAGGTCAGCTTGATGTTGTCGCGGAAATTCCACTTGAAGGTGCCGGACACGCCGAGGGTATGCATGTCCTGGAAGCCGAAGCGGTTGTAGTCGCCAGAGAACTCGTCGTCGTCGCCGTCGCGATAGCCGTTGAAATTGCCGAGCCCGGGCGTGTAGAAGCCGTTGCCCTGGGCGTCGGGACGGGTCGAGACGTTTTCCCAGAAACCGGTGCGCACCTGCTGCAGGGAGCCACGCACGTTGAGCAGCAGCTCGGTGTCTTCGGTCGGCAGGAACAAGAGCTGGCCGCGGCCGGCGTAGTCGTTGTTGTTGCCGATGTCGTCGCCCAGGATGCGGTTGTTCACGTAGCCGTCGTCGTGGTTGGTGGCCAGCGCCACGCGCGCGCGCACCTTGTCGGTGACCGGGCCGCCGAACGCGCCCTGGAACTTGGCCTGGCCGTAGTAGCCGCCCTGGGCTTCGGCATAGCCGTCGTACTCATCGGTCGGCTTCTTGGAAATGTAATGCGCGAGGCCACCGGTGGCGTTGCGACCATAGAGCGTGCCTTGTGGGCCGCGCAGGATCTCGACGCGATCAAGGTCGAACAATTGGAAACCCGCGCTCGACATCTGGCTCAGGTACACGTCGTCGACATAGATCGAGACCGGGCTTTCCTGGTTGGTGACGAAATCGTTCTGCGCGACACCGCGTATGCCGAGTGCGAAGTTGGAGGGGCCATTGGGTTGGATGGTGCTGACGCCCGGCGCGAGGCCGGTGACTTCCTGGGCACTGCTGTAGCCGAGCTGTTGGATCTGCTTGCCGGTGTAGGCCGACACGGCGATACCGACGTCCTGTGCGCTTTGTTCGCGCTTCTGCGCGGTGACAGTGACTTCCTCCAGCACCTCGGCGTGGGCCGCCGTGGCGGTCAAGGACGCGATGGCCGCGGCGAGCGCGGCCCGTTGGAAAGTGGCCATCGTATTAACCCCTGTTCTAAAGACTGGTGACTTTCGGTTAGCCTCCTGCCCCGACCAACCGGCGCGAGGTGCGCGGCTGTCCCGCGTTCGCATCGTTGGCGGCAGTATAACAACCCCCTTTTGGAGGGTCGATACAGCGATTTATCGGATAGTTATGAAGAAAAGCTTAAGCACAGAAGCAGCAGACGCGAGGCGCATGGCCCGCCGCGCCGCCACGCGCTGCCAGCGGGTACACGGCGGCCGCCCGTGACCCGTCCCGCCGCCCAGCCGCGCTCGCTGTACTTCGAGTACCCGCATTTCGACTTCGTGCGTCCGCCCGAATTGGACGGGCAGGGCGTGCGTCATGCGGTCGCGGTGGTCGGCGCCGGGCCGGTCGGACTGACGACGGCCCTCGAACTCGCGCGGCACGGCGTCAGGGTGGTGGTGCTGGACGACAAGGCCAGTGTCAACGACGGCAGTCGCGCCATCTGTATCGCGCGCCACAGCCTCGAGGGCCTGCAACAGCTCGAGGTGGCCGAGCGCTTCATGCAAGAGGGGCTGCCGTGGACGCACGGCACATCCTATTTCCGCGGACAGCCGGTGTACCGGCTCGAGATGCCTCATGACGATGACCAGCGCTTTCCGCCCATGCTCAACCTGCAGCAGCAGTACATCGAACAGTTCCTGGTCGAGCGCGCGACGCGGGAGCCCTTGATCGAATTGCGTTGGCAGAGCCGTGTGCAAGGCGTCTCCAGTGGCGTGGACGAAGTCACGCTCGAGGTCGCGACGCCCGACGGCGACTATCGCCTGGTGGCCGATTACGTCGTTGCCGCCGATGGCGCGCGCAGTGCGGTGCGCCAGGCGCTGGGCCTCAAGCTCAAAGGCGCGGCGCACGAGGGCCGCTACGTCATCGTCGACGTGAAGATGGCCATGGACCATCCCACCGAGCGGCGCGCCTTTTTCGATTGTGCGGGCAATCCGGGCGCGACGGTGCTGGTGCATCGTCAGCCGCGCGATATCTGGCGTATCGATTACCAACTCGACGAGACGGACGATGAAGCGAGTGCGCTCGCCGAGCCCGCCATTCGTGCCAAGGTGGCGGCCATCGTCGCCATGCTCGACGAAAGCGCGCCGTGGCAGCTCGAGTGGTGGAGCATCTACAAGGCCTACACCTTGTGTCTCGACGACTATCGCCACGGACGCGTGATGTTCTGCGGCGATGCCGCGCACCTCGTGCCTATCTTTGGCGTGCGCGGCTTGAACTCGGGTTTCGCCGACGCGCTCAACGTCGGCTGGAAACTCGCGGCGGTAGTGCGCGGCCAGGCCAGCGAGGCGCTGCTCGACAGCTACACGCCCGAGCGACGCGGCGCGACCCTGGATATTTTCGCCCAGGCCACCAAGAGCACGCGCTTCATGTCGCCGCCGACGCGTGGCTACCGGCTGTTGCGCGACGCGGCCCTGGCGCTGGCGCTCGACCACGACTTCGCGCGCCGCTTGCTGGACCCGCGCCAGTCGCAACCCTACTCCTACGCCGACAGTGCGCTGTCCATGCCTGATGGTGAGGGTTTCAGCGGTGGTCCTCCGGTCGGTGCGCCGCTGCCCGAGCGGCGCTGCGGTGAGCCGGGCTACTTGCTGTCGCACCTCGGCCGGGGTTTCACCCTCATCTATTTCAGCGACGATGGCAGCGCGCCGGCCGAACTGCGCGCGGCATGCGCCACGCTGCACGTCGGCGACGCGCCGGCGCGCGTGCTGGTGATCTCGAAAAGCGCGGACGCCGCCACGCAGAGCCTGCTCGACGCCGACGGTCGACTGTTCGCGGCCCACGACGCGATTGCCGGCAGTTGTTACCTGGTGCGGCCCGATCGCCATGTCTGTGGCCGCTGGCGGCAGTGGCAGCCCGAAGCGTTGAACGCCGCCTGCGCACGCGCCATGGCGAGGCCTCGGCATGTTTGAGCACGGTCTGCCGGCGGCCGATTTCGAACTGGCCTACGAGCAGTTGGCGGCCGCGCTGGACCGTGTCGGCGAATCCCGCGAAAGCGAATTCCTGGCGCGTCTCGCACTGCTGCTGATGCAGGCCGCGCCGGAGCGAGAGGCGGTGTTGGCCGCCATCCGCGCCGCCGAAGCCGCGCTCGCCTGAGGCGCGCGGCCGGCGCCGCTATACGGCGGGCAAGACATTGGCGGACAATGCGCGGCCGGAATTTCTCACGGTCGAGCGCGCCATGGCCCCGTGGCCGACGAGGCGCGCTCGCCAATGCCCTGGAGTATCGACGTGAACGCAATCAAAGCCGCTGATGTGATCCAAAGCGTGGCCGACGCGCTGCAATACATCTCCTACTACCATCCGCCGGATTTCATCAGGAACGTGGCGCGCGCCTATGAACTGGAAGAATCCAGCGCGGCCAAGGACGCGATGGCGCAGATCCTGATCAATTCGCGCATGTGCGCCGAAGGCCACCGCCCCTTGTGCCAGGACACCGGCATCGTCAACGTGTTCTGCAAGGTCGGCATGCAGGTGCGCTGGGCGGACGACATGTCGCTGGAGGACATGATCAACGAAGGCGTGCGGCGCGCCTACAACCATCCCGACAACAAGCTGCGCGCCTCGGTGCTGTCCGATCCGGCCGGCGCGCGCAAGAACACCAAGGACAACACCCCGGCCGTCATCCATGTACAACTGGTGCCGGGCCATGAAGTCGACATCACGGTCGCGGCCAAGGGCGGCGGTTCGGAGAACAAGTCGAAGTTCGTGATGCTGAATCCCTCCGACAGCATCGTCGACTGGGTGCTTAAAACGGTGCCGACCATGGGCGCCGGCTGGTGTCCGCCGGGCATGCTCGGCATCGGCATCGGTGGCACCGCCGAGAAAGCCATGCTGATGGCGAAAGAGTCCTTGATGGACGACATCGACATGCAGGAACTGATCGCGCGCGGGCCGAGCAACCGCATCGAGGAACTGCGCATCGAACTGTACGAGAAGGTCAACGCGCTCGGCATCGGTGCGCAGGGTCTGGGCGGTCTGACCACCGTGCTCGACGTCAAGATCAAGGATTATCCGACCCATGCGGCCTCGTTGCCGGTGGCGATGATCCCGAACTGCGCGGCGACCCGTCACGTGCATTTTCATCTCGACGGTTCGGGCGTCGCGCATCTGCCGGTGCCCAAGCTCGAGGACTGGCCGAAGATCACCTGGTCGGTCGGTAACGCGCGGCGCGTGAACCTCGACACCGTGACCGCCGAGGAGATCCAGAACTGGCAGCCGGGCGAAACCATCCTGCTGTCCGGCGCCATGCTCACCGGCCGCGACGCCGCCCACAAGCGCATCGAGGAGATCTTCGCGCGCGGTGAGTCGCTGCCGGCGGGCGTCGATTTCAACGGTCGCTTCATCTACTACGTGGGCCCGGTCGACCCGGTGCGCGAGGAAGTGGTGGGACCGGCCGGCCCGACCACCGCCACGCGCATGGACAAGTTCACCGACATGATGCTTGCCAAGACCGGCCTGCTCGGCATGATCGGTAAATCCGAGCGTGGGCCGGTGGCCATCGATGCCATCAAGCGTCACAAGGCGGTGTACCTGATGGCGGTCGGTGGCGCGGCCTACCTGGTGTCCAAGGCCATTCGCCAGGCACGCGTGGTGGCGTTCGAGGACCTTGGCATGGAAGCCATCCACGAATTCGTGGTGGAGGACATGCCGGTGACAGTGGCGGTGGACAGCCGTGGCGTGTCGGTACACGACACCGGGCCGCGCGAATGGCAGGCCCGCATCGGCAAGATCCCGGTCAAGGTCGAGGCCTGAAAAGCAAGAAAGCACGCACGGCGCCGGGCCGTGCGCGATGGGGAGAGAGCGTTGGTCGTCCGGGGCTGGCGTTCAGGTGGCACGCGGCCATCGCCGCGCGCCATGCTTGCCCGGCATCAAATCACTTCAGCAGTTGCAGTCCGCATTCGAGCTTGGCGCCGGGCTTGGTCGGGTCGACATAGTCCTCGTTGTCGGGCACGCCTTGCTGGCCAAGGTACTCGGCCAGCGCCTGTTCATTCCATTCGAACACCGGCGCCACGCGCAGCGTGTTCTGGGCGCCGCGTGACACCACGCCGAGGCCGCTGCGGAATTCGTTCTGGTCGCGACGCACGCCGGTGAACCACACGTCGGGTTTGAGTTCATTGAAGGCGCGCTCGAAGGGTTCGAGCTTGGTTTCGTGGACGAAACGCGCGAACTGCGGGCTTTCGATGGCCGGCAGGCCGCCGTTGGCGGCGCGTCGTGCGACCGTGACGTGGGGCGTATAGGTGCGCAGGTTGAGCTTGAGGCGCTCGCGCAGTTCTTCGATGTAGCGGTAGGTGGCCGGCGTGTTGTAGCCGGTGTCGACCCATATCACCGGGATGTCGGGGCAGGCGCGGGTGACCATGTGCAGCAGGGCGGCGGCGCGGGGACGGAAATTGGTCGAGACCACCGGGTTGCTGGCGCGCGCCAGCGCCCAGGTGATGATCTCGGCCGCGCTCGACCCTTCCAGGTAGGCATTCGCCTCGGCGATATTGGCCGGCAAGGTCAGCGGATTGGCGCTGAAGGTGGCGTTGATGAGGCTCATGGGCCCGTCTCCATCCCGATATACGATGGAGCGGATTCTGCCTCAAACGGCATATGAGAAATTAGTTTAATTCCGCATATGAATATAGCCGCTGTTCGCGCGCAACCCTCAGCGCGCGCGGAAATGCGGCATCACTTCTTCGGCGAACAGCGCCAGGTGTTCATTCATGCGCTCCACCGGGTAGCCGGGCGGCACTGTCCACGAGTAATAGCGTTCGATGCCGGTGGCCTCCTGGTAGGCGGCGATGATGTCGACCGCCTCGGCCGGTGTCACGACATTGAGGATCCCCAGGCGGCGCAGGTCGTCGGGGCCGGTGATGGCCGGGAACAGGGCCTGGCCGGCGTCCTTCAGCCATTGGTTGTAGACCTCGATCTGGTACTGCACGTGGGGCGCCACGGCGTCGAAGGTGCGTTGCGGTGCGCGGCTCGCGATGAGCCAGAAATGTCCGCCGGCGAGGCGTCCGCGCCCCGGCCGCCCGAGCCTTTGCCATTCGTCCTGGAACAGGCGCGCCTGCTCGACCATGTCGGCGGTACCGATGTAGCCGTCGGCCAGGCGCGCCGCGCGGCGCGCGGCGGCGGGCGCAAAGCCGCCTACCCACAACGGCGGGCGCGGACGTTGCACTGGCGGCGGCGTCAGACGCAGGCCTTGCAGTTGGTAATGCTTGCCTTCGAAGTCGAGCGTTTCGCCTTCCCACAGGCGGCGGATGATCTCCAGCCCTTCATCCATCAAGGTGGCGCGGTGCCGCGTATCGCGGCCGAGGCCCGCGAACTCCTGCGGCCGGTAGCCGACACCGACGCCGAGCTCGAAGCGACCGCGCGACAGGATGTCGACCGTCGCGCAGTCTTCGGCCACGCGCACCGCGTCGTGCAGCGGCAGCAGTAGCACGCCGGTACCAATGCGGATCCGCTGCGTGCAGGCGGCCACCGCCGCCGCCAGCGGCAGGATCGAGGGCGCGTGGCCGTCGTCGCAGAAGTGGTGTTCGGTCAACCACACGTCGTCATAACCGATGGTCTCGGCCCACGCGATCTGGCGCAGATGCGCTTCGTAGAGCGCGGCGTAATCGCCATGCCATTGCGCTGGATTGCGGAACGAATACCACAGCCCGAATTTGAGCCCCTTGCTTGCTGACATCGTTCCTGCCCCTGGATGGTTGTTGGGTGTGAAGTGTTGCGCGCCTAGAGGCCGAGCGCCTGGGCGATGCCGGTATCGTGAAAGTACTCGGGCGTCACCGCGAATACCTCGGCGATGCGCGCGGCGGTCAATACCTCGCGCGGCGCGCCGTCGATGACCTTGCGGCCGTCGGCCAGCAGCAGCAGCCGATCGCAATGCCGGGCCGCGATGTTCAGATCGTGCAGTACCACGATCGCCGCGCCGCGCTGATGCGCGTGCTTGCGCAGCGCCTTCAGGATCTCGATCTGGAAACGCGGATCGAGATTGGCTATCGGTTCATCAGCGAGCAACAGCCGATGCTCGCCGGCCAGCAGGCGGGCGATGTGCACGCGCGCCAATTCGCCGCCCGACAGTTGGTCGGCGCGCCGCTCGAGCAGCGCTTCGAGGCCGCACTGGTGTATGGCCGCGGCAATCGCCTCTCGATCGTGATGGTCGAGCCTGTCGAGGGACGCACCGTGCGCGTAGCGACCCAACGCGACGATCGACGCGACCGTCATCGGCCAGTGCACGACGGCTTGTTGCGGGTGGTAACCGATGGCCTTGGCGCGTGCCGCGGCGCTCTGTCGGTGGAGGTCCGTGCCGTTCAGGGTCACGCGGCCGGCGTGCACGGGGCTGAGTCCCGCCAGGACGCGCAACAGGCTGCTCTTGCCGGCGCCGTTGGGGCCGATGATGCCCAGCACCTCGCCTGCGTCCAGGGTGAACGAGACACCGTCCAGCACCTGGCGGTGGCCATGGCGACAGCCGAGCGTGTCGACGACCAACAGGCTCATCGGTGGCCCGCCCGCGACTGCAGCACCAGGCGCAGGAAGAACGGTGCGCCGATCAAGGCCGTCACCACGCCGAGCTTGAGTTCGCCGCCGGCTAGCGGAATGCGCGTGCCGAGATCGGCGGCCAGGGTCAAGGCCGCGCCGCCCAAGGCGCTGGGCACCAATAGCGCGCCGGGCCGATGACCGACCCAGGGCCGCAGCAGGTGCGGCACGACCAGGCCCACGAATCCGATCACGCCGCTGATGGATACCGCCGCACCCACCGCCAGCGCGCTGCCGGCGATGACCTGCGCACGCGTGCGCGACAGGTTGATGCCGAGGCTTGCCGCGCTGTCTTCGCCGAGCGCCAACACGTCGAGCGCGCGACGCGTGGCGAACAGCAGGGCGAAGCCGGCGAGCATGAACGGCAGCGCCAACAGCACGTGGTCGAAACCGCGATTGGCCAGCGAACCCAGCAACCAGAAATAGATCTCGTAGGCGGCGAACGGATTGGGCGACAGGTTCAGGATCAAGGTCGTCAAGGCGCCGCTCAGGCTGTTGATGGCGACGCCGGCAAGGATCACCGTGAGGATGTCGGCGCCACGTCCCGCCAGCAGGTGGATGGCGATCACGGCCAGCAGTGCGCCCAGCATGCCGCTGGCCGGCAGCATCCATACCGCGCCGCTCGCGAGCCCGCTGTAGAACGCCGCCACCGCGCCGAGCGCGGCGCCGCCCGAGATGCCGATGATGCCGGGCTCGGACAGCGGGTTGCGCAACAGGCCCTGCAAGGCCGCGCCGGCGCTGCCGAGACTGGCGCCGACCAGGATGGCGAGCACGGTGCGCGGCAGACGGATGTCGCGCACGATGAGGGCGATGGTGGAATCGTCGGCGGGCGCGAGATGCGCGAAAACGGTGAGGGGAGAGATGAGCAAGGGGCCGATACACAGCGATGCCACCGCCAGCGCCAGCGTCGCGCCCAGCAACAGCAGCGTCGGCGCGCTGTGGCCTTGCGCCGGGCTCATGGACGCGCTCCGCGCAACAGCGCGACCGCGTCGGCGTTGAAGGCGCCGGCGCAGGTCCACAGGTTTTCCGGCACGTCGGCGCGCACGGTGCGCGCACCATCACGCGCGAACAGTTTGCGCAGGGCCGGCTGCGAGAGCTGTGCTTCGGCGAGCGACGGACGACGCGCCTGGCGTTGACTGAATACGACGATGTCGGGCCGGCTCAGCAGCAAGGCCTCCAGACTCAAGTAGCCGCCATGCGCGAGACCGACCTCGAGCGCCATGTTGCGCAGGCCCGCGTAAGCAAGCATCGCGTGCATGAGCGATGCGTCGCCGGGCGTGTAGCCATTGGGTTGATAGACCAGCGCGCGCAGCGCCGGCCGCGGCGCCGCGCCAAGCGCGGCGTCGAGTCCAGTGAGCAGGCTTTCGGCGCGTCGTTCCTCGCCGAGGACCTCAGCAAGGCGACGCAGGTTGTGGCGATAGTCCTCCACGCGATTGGCGGACGGCAGGCTCAACACGCGCAGACCGAGACGGCTCAGCATGCGGGTAGCGAGGGCGTCGGTGGTTTCGGAAGTCACCACCAGGTCGGGCCGCAGCGCGACTACTTCTTCGACCGCGCCATGGTTGACGGCGATGCGCGCGGCGCGCGCATGGAAGTGACTGAGATTGTCGTCGCGCGACAGCGCCGTGACGGACGCGATGCGGCTGTCAGGCAGCAGTTCGAACAGCAGCGAGTCGGTGCACAGGTTGAGCGAGGCGACGCGGGCGGGCGGCGCCGCGGCTGCGGCCACCGCGCCCAGCGTCAGGGCGACGAGCAGCAGGCCTCTCAGCTTGCCGCGCGCCGACGACGCACCGCGTCGGCCAGCTCGTGCAGCAGCGGCTCGGTCGTTTCCCATGACATGCAGGCGTCGGTGATGCTCTGGCCGTAGACCAGCGGCGTATCGTTGGTGTGATTCTGCTTGCCTTCCTTGAGATGGCTTTCGAGCATCACGCCGCACACCAGCTGCGAGCCGGCCGCGACCTGCGCGCACACTTCGCGCGTCACCTCGGGCTGCTTGCGATGATCCTTGCGGCTATTGCCATGGCTGCAGTCGATCATGATGCGGTCGCGCAGGCCGGCGGCGCGCAGGGCCGCGCCGGCCGCGGCCACCGAGGCGGCGTCGTGATTCGGGCCGTTGTTCGAACCACGCAGGATCAAATAACAAATATCGTTGCCGCGCGTGGTGACGATGGCGGCAATGCTCTGCTTGGTGACCGACAGGAAGTGATGCGGATGACGCGCCGCGCCGATGGCGTCGACCGCGATCTGCACGCTGCCATCGGTGCCGTTCTTGAAGCCGATCGGCATCGACGAACCGGACGCCAGTTCGCGATGAATCTGGCTCTCGGTGGTGCGCGCGCCGATTGCCCCCCAGGCCATCAGATCGGCCACGAACTGCGGCGTGATGACGTCGAGGAACTCCGAGCCGGCGGGCATGCCGCGATGCGCGAGTTCCAGCAACAGGCGGCGCGCCGCGCGCAGGCCATTGTTGATGTCGAAGGTGCCATCGAGGTGCGGGTCGTTGATGAGTCCTTTCCAGCCGATGGTGGTGCGCGGCTTTTCGAAATAGACGCGCATGATGATGCACAGGTCGGCCGACAGCGCACGCTTGGCGCTTTGCAGGCGGTCGGCGTATTCCAGCGCGGCCTTGGGATCGTGAATCGAGCACGGTCCGGTCACCACCAGCAGGCGGTCGTCTTCACCCCGCACCACGGCTTCGGCCGCGCGGCGCGCATCGGCGACGGTGTTGGCAGCCTGCTCGGATACCGGCAATTCCTCCATCAGGATGGCCGGCGAGATCAGCGGTCGGTAACCGGCGATGCGTTCGTCGTCGGTGCTATGGAACATCGAGCAGCACTCCAGGGGCGCGTTCAGCAAGGGCCGCGATGATAAAGCGGCATGGCATGGGATGCCAGCAAACAGCCGCCTCAGCCAACGGCGAGGCGGCCGCCGAACGTGACGGCGAGCCACGCGCCGAGATAGCCGAGGCTGCTCATGTATACCCATGCGAACAGCGGCCAGCGCCAGGTGCCGGTTTCGCGTCGCATGACGGCAATGGTCGACACGCATTGCAGGCACAGGGCATAGAAGATCAGAAGGCCGAACACCATCGGCAGGGTATACACAGGCGTGCCGTCGGCATGGCGGGCGGCGCGGATGCGCGAGGTCAGGGTGGTGTTGGCATTGTCCTCGGTGGTGCTGTCGACGGCATAGATGGTGCCGAGCGCGGCAATCACGACTTCGCGCGCGGGGAAAGACGCGATCACGGCGGCGGTTACCTTCCAGTCCCAGCCCAGCGGCTCGAACAAGGGTGTGACACTGCGAGAGAGACGCCCGAGGTAGCTGTCGGACAACTGCTGGGCGGCGAAGTCGGCGTCGCTCACGCCAGACGGCGGGGCGGCGTCGCGCGGGAACGACGCCAATACCCACACCACCAGCGCGACGCTGAAGATGATGGTGCCGGCGCGCTGCAGGAAAGTGACCGCGCGAGACAGCAGCTTGGACAGCACCGCACGCGGATTGGGCATGCGATAGGGCGGCATCTCCAGCAGGAAGCGCGCCTTGGCGCGCGACCAGTAGAGGCGGCTGATCAGCCACGCGGTCAACGCGCCGCCGATGATGCCGAGCATGTACAGCGCGAACAACACCAGGCCCTGCAGGTTGATGAAGCCGCCGAGGTAATGGCGCTCGGGCACGAAGGCCGCGATCAGCAGGGAATATACCGGCAGGCGCGCCGAGCAGGTCATGAAGGGCGCGGCCATGATGGTCGCGAGGCGGTCATGCCGGTTGGCGATGACGCGCGTGCCCATGATGCCCGGCACCGCGCAGGCAAAGCTCGACAGCATGGGAATGAACGATTGCCCCGACAGGCCGAGCGCGCGCATGGCGCGGTCCATGAGAAAGGCGGCGCGCGCCATGTAGCCGGTGTCTTCGAGAATGATGATGAACGTGAACAGGATGATGATCTGCGGCAGGAATACCACCACGCTGCCGACACCCGCGATCACGCCCTCGGTCACGAAGCGACTAAACAAGCCTGGCGGCAGGTGACCGCCGACCGCGGCGCCGAGTGCGCTGGTCAGGTAGTCGATGGCATCGACCAAGGGCGCTGCCCACGCGAACACCGCCTGGAACACCATCGCCATCACCAGCGCGAAGAACAGGCTGCCGAGGATGGGATGATTGACCAACTTGTCAGCGGTATCGACGGCCGCATGGCGCTGACTCGGGCCGCGTTCCTCCACGCCCTTGAGCTGCGCCTGGATCCAGCTGTAACGGTCGCGCGCTTCAAGGGTGGCAAGGTTGCGCCCGCTGCCGACGGCGAGGCGCAGCTCGGCAAGCATCGCTTCGAGCTCAGGGCCGACCCGCTGCGTGAGACGCTGCTCGGCATAGCCGCCGGCGTCGATGAGCGCGCGGCGCAGCTCGATGGCACTCGCGGCGACGCCGCGTTCCGCGAGTTGCGCCGCCAGCCGCGCGACGGCGTCCTCGAGCGCCGGGTTGAGCACCAGGTGCGGCGCGGCCGGCGCGCGCAGCACCGCGTCCAGCGCGTCTTTCAAGGTGTCGATGCCGGTACCCTGGGCGGCCGAGATCGGCACCAGCGGTACGCCGAGGCGCTGCGACAAGAGGGCGATGTCGAGCTCGACGCCCTCGGCGGCGAGGCGGTCGACCATGTTCAAGGCGATCAGGGCCGGCACCCCGGCTTCGAGGATCTGGCTGGCGAGGAACAGGTTGCGACGCAGGTTGGTTGCGTCGACCACGATCAGGGCCGCGGCCGGCGCCGACATGTCGTCGATGCCGCCGCGCAGCACGTCGACCGCGATCATTTCGTCCGGCGACATGGCCGCCAGCGAGTAGGTACCCGGCACGTCGACCAGGCGGATCTGCCGGCCGCCGACCTCGGTATAGCCGGACACCTGTTCGACGGTCACGCCGGGGTAGTTGCCGACTTTCTGGCGCAGCCCGGTGAGACGGTTGAACAGTGTGCTCTTGCCGGTATTGGGATTGCCGAGCGTGACGACTATCGGCAGGTCTTGCGACGGCTCCTGGACGCTCATGACGGGCTTACGCGGTGCGACTCACCAGCACGTTGGCCGCTTCCTTGCCGCGTAAGGACAGCGCGTAGCCGAGCACCCGCACTTCTATCGGATCGCCAGCGGGAGCGTAGCGCACGATTTCCACTTCCATGCCTTCCACCACGCCCATCTGCATGAGGCGCTGCGCGCCTTCGTCGATTTGCGCAAAACCTTCCACCACGCCCGCCTCGCCGGGGCGCAGATCCGCCAGCGTGGTGCTCATGCGCGCCTTAAGAGGCCAAACAGGGAACGGCGACGGCGTGGTTCGATGTCGACATGAATGCTTGCTGCTTCATTGCGATTGATCGCCCAGCGTTCGTTGTCGATGCCTATCAGTACCGGGTCGCCGGCGCGTAGCACGCCGATGCTGGTGCCGGGCACGATGCCGCGCGCCGCGAGGCGCGCGGTGGTATGGGGGTCGTCCGCGTCTATGGATACGATGATCGCGCGGTCGCCATGTTGCAGGTTCGATAAGGTCACCACGTCGCCTCGGGTCCTCGGCCTCGGACCGTGGGCGGTCCGCTAGTGCCTAAATAATAATTATTCTTAGTTGCAATAACAATATAGTGCGTCACGGGCGGCGCGCGCTTGATCGCGGTCAAACCGCGCCGCGGCGCGTGCCCAGCCGGTAATAGGGCGCCACTTCCGGCGCCGAGTTGGTCAGGTGCAGTTGCTTGATGTCGCGCCAGTAGTCGGCCGTCAGCATGTCGCCGTGGGTTTCCAGGAAGGCCGACTTCAACTTGTCGTCAATCGCCAGGAAGCGGATGAACTCCTGCGGGAAGATGTCGCGCGGCCCGACGTAGAACCAGTTGTCGGCGCTCATCTCGTCATCCAGGTTGTCGGCTTCCGGCACGTCGCGGAATTGGCACTCGGTCACCAGGCACAGCTCGTCGTAGTCGTAGAAGATGACGCGGCCGTGGCGCGACACGCCGAAGTTCTTCAGCAACAGGTCGCCGGCGAAGATGTTGGTCATCGCGAGATCCTTGATCGCCTGTCCGTAGTCGAGCAGCGCGGCGCGCGCGTCCTCGAACTCGTAGTCGCGCAGGTACAGGTTGAGCGGCGTGACGCGGCGTTCGGAATAGAGATGATCGATGACCAACTGGTCGCCTTCGATGCGCACCGTCTTGGAAGTGCTGGTCAGCAATTCCTCGAGCAACTCGGGCGCGAACTTCGACAGCGGGAATTCGATGTTGCGAAATTCCTGGGTATCGATCAGGCGCCCGGCGCGATCATGGTTGAAGACGAACTTGTACTTGGTCTTCACGCCGTCGTGACTGATGTTCTTGGTGTAGCCGAAGCTGTCGCGGATGACCTTGAACACCAGATCGTAGGAGGGCAGGGTGAAGACCAGCATCACCAGGCCCGGATCGCCGGCCGCGTGGATGAACTGATCGTCGCAGGCATGCAGGTGATGGAAGAACGAGCGGTAGCGTTCGGTCTTGCCCTGCCGCGCGCGGCCGAGGATGGTGTAGAGCTCGTCCAGCGGCTTGCGCGGCATCATGGCCTTGATGAAATACACCGCGCCTTCCACCGGTTCCACGTCGACCATGAAATACGAGCGTGTGAAGCCGAACAGCACGCTGACGTCGTCACTGGATGTCAAAACCGCCTCGACGCGCACACCGTCGTTGGTGTTTTCGAAGGCCAGCACGAACGGACAGTTGTGAGTCCCCCAGAACATCTTGCCGACCACGAACGCGCGGCTCGACTGGTAGAACACGTCGTGCATCATCTCCAGGCGCCGCACCGCTTCGTCGGGCGTGCCGTCGGCGCCGACCACGCGCGCGATTTCCGCGCAGATGAAGTCGACGTCGGCCTCGACGTCGACGTAGGGCGTCTTGAACTGAAAGTCGGCCAGCAGCCGCCGCACGATGGCCCGCACGTTGCTCCAGTTGACGTAGTTGTGCTGGCGCGCCGGGTAGCGCAGCGGCGCTTCGGCGCGCACCACGTCGGCGGTGTCCGAGACCTGGGTCGGATCGACGTGCAGGTCGCGCAGGATGTCGCGATGCACGGAATTGAAGAAGGTCTTGGCGAATTCGCCGTCGGGAATGTCGTCGACCCGGCTCCAGTAGATGGCGCGGATGGCGGGCAGGCGCGGCAGCAGGTCGCCTTGTTCGGGGAACTGCTTGCGCAAGGTCGCGAGGGTGCGCGACACGGATTTTTCGTAAAGCTCGATGCGTTCGCTGAGATCGGTGCGGGCGCCAGCCCAGTCGCGTGTTTCGAAGTGCGCGCGGGCGCGCTGGGTGATGCGGCGAAAATTATTGTTGTAGTTGACGAAGCCCTCGTGGATCACGGCAGCAGCCTGCCGGATCCACAAGTGCGTGTGGGGCGTGTCCAACGCTCCTCGCAGCGGCTTAGAGGTTGGCGATCAGGGCGTCGCCGAACTCGCTGCACTTGACTTCCTTGGCGCCTTCCATGAGTCGCGCGAAGTCGTAGGTGACGGTCTTCTGGCCGATGGTCTTGTCCATCGCGGCGAGGATGAGATCCGCCGCTTCGGTCCAGCCCATGTAGCGCAGCATCATCTCGCCCGACAGCAGCACCGAACCCGGGTTGACCTTGTCCTGGTTGGCGTACTTCGGCGCGGTGCCGTGGGTCGCCTCGAAGATGGCGTGACCGGTGTCGTAGTTGATGTTGCCGCCCGGCGCGATGCCGATGCCGCCGACCTGCGCGGCGAGCGCGTCGGACAGGTAGTCGCCGTTCAGGTTCATGGTCGCGATGACGTCGAAGTCGGTCGGACGGGTCATGACCTGCTGCAGGGTGATGTCGGCAATCGAGTCCTTGACCAGCACGCGACCGGCGGCCAGCGCCTTTTCCTGCTCTTCGTTGGCGGCCTTCTGACCCTTGTCGGCGACGGTGCGCTCCCACTGTTCCCAGGTGTAGGTCTCGGCGCCGAATTCCTTCTCGGCCAGCGCGTAACCCCAATTTCGGAACGCGCCTTCCGTGAACTTCATGATGTTGCCCTTATGCACGAAGGTCAGGCTCTTGCGCTTGTTGGCGATGCAGTACTTGAGCGCGGCGCGCACCAGGCGCTCGGTGCCGTCGCGCGACACGGCCTTGATGCCGATGCCGGAACTGGCCGGGAAGCGGATCTTCTTGTACGCGTCGGGGAAGGTGTCCTTGAACAGCTTCAGGAATTTTTCGTTCTCGGCGCTGCCTGCTTCGAATTCGATGCCGGCATAGATGTCTTCGGTGTTCTCGCGGAAGATGACCATGTCGACGTCCTGCGGACGCTTGACCGGCGACGGCACGCCATCGAACCAGCGCACCGGTCGCAGGCAGACATACAGGTCGAGGATCTGGCGCAGGGCGACGTTGAGGGAGCGGATGCCGCCACCGATGGGCGTGGTCAGCGGGCCCTTGATCGAGACCAGGAACTCGCGGCAGGCGTCGAGCGTTTCATCGGGCAGCCACGAGCCCATGAGGTTGTTGGCCTTTTCGCCGGCGTAGACTTCCATCCACTGGATCTGGCGCTTGCCGCCGTATGCCTTCTTCACCGCCGCGTCGAGTACGCGTACGCTCGCGCGCCAGGTGTCGGCGCCGATGCCGTCGCCCTCGATGAAGGGCACTATCGGGTTGTCCGGTACCTGAAGCTTGCCGTTGACGATTGTGATTTTCGCGCCATTGGCGGGAACTGTAATTTTCGCGGTCACCAAACTGCCTCCGACTTTCGTAATCGCATGCAAAACCGATGCTGCAATGCCACGGTGATGTTATGTGAATTGCGAAGTTGTTCGCAACTGCGCGAGCCGCCCAAGCCCCTGCCAACGCGACCATTTGCGCCTTGTCGGGACACGTTCACGCCGACGCTCGCGGCCATGGACGAGGGCGCGCGCGGCGGACATCATCGGCGCTGTCGCCACCTGCACACAGGCTTGCCCCATGACCCCATCCCTCGGCGCCGGCACGCTCTTGATCGGCTGCGGCTACCTTGGCGCGGCGATGGTGCGCGCACTCGCGCCCGGCACCGTCACGGCGCTGACTCGCGGCGCCTCGCGACACGCCGATCTCGCCGCGCGGGGAGTGCGCTGCTGGACCTGCGACCTGTCCGCGCCCGACCTCGCCGCGCGGCTCGCGCCGGCATTGGCGGACTTCGAGGGCGTGGCCGGTGTCATCGCACCGCCATCCGCGTGGAGCGACGAGGACCTGCGCCCGGCGTTGGCGCGCCTGACCGTGTCGCTGCGCACGCCGCGCGTGACGCGCGCGGTATTGGCGTCCAGCACCGCCGTCTACGGCGATGCCCACGGGCAATGGGTCGGCGCCGCCAGTCCCACGCAGGATGCCGATGCGCGAACGCGCAAGCTGCTCGCCATCGAACAGGCATGGATGGACGCGGGGCTCGACAGCTACGTGGTGCGCCTGGCCGGCTTGTACGGGCCCGGGCGCGTGATTGGACGGGACGGCATCGCGCGCGGCGAAAGCCTGCCGGGCGACGGCGACGAATGGCTCAACCTGCTGCACATTGATGACGCCGCGCGCGCCATGCTGGCGACCGCACGCGGCGCCGCGCCGCTACGCTATGCCCTGATCAGCGACGCCACGCCGGTGCTGCGCAAGGATTATTACCAAGCGCTCGCCGCCGCGCTCGGCGCGCCCGCGCCGCGCTTCGGTGCGCCGGGCGGGCGCCGGGCAGGCTCGCGGCGCTGCGATTCGGCGTCGAGCTGGGCCGCGTTGGGCCTGGACCCGCAATGGCCGGACAGTCGCGCGGCGTTGCGCGCGCTACTCGCTAGTGAAGGATGAAGCGGCCGAAGGCGCGGCTGCCATCACCGCTGGCGATGCTGCTTTCGACCGTCAGGGTGTCGGCATTGATGACCGTGACATCGTTGCTCATCCAGTTGGCGACATACACGCGCCGCGCCTCGACCTGCATGTCGATGCCTTCCGGATACTCACCGACCGCGATGCGCGCAATCTCGTGCTGTTCGACGAGGTCCAGCACCGACACCGAACTGTCGCTCTGGTTGGTCACGAACAGGCGCTGACGCAGCGGGTCGTAGACCGAGGCATAGGGCATGTCGCCGACCGCCAAGGTGCTGGCCGGCTGCAGCGATTGCAGATCGACCACCGTCACTTCGTCGCTCTGCACGTTGGCGACAAAGGCGTAATGGCCATTGGGCGAAATGGTGATGCCGTAGGGCGCCTTGCCGACCGGGATGCGCGCCTCGGTCACGCCGTTGACGGTATCGATCACGGCGACGTCGTTGTCGTCGCGGTTGGCCACCAGCAGGCGGCCGCCGTCCGGCGTCAGCGCGAGGCCGCAGGGCGTGGTGCCGGTCTTGTATTCGCCGCGTGGGCTCAAGCTCATGGCATCGAACACGCGCACCACGCCGCCATCCCAATCGGCCACGTACACGCGCCCCGAGCGGCTGTCGACGGTGATGCCGAGCGGCGTGATGCCGGCATCGACATGGTTCTGCACGGTCAGGCTGTCGATGTCGATGCTGCTCAGCTGACGACTCTTGCTGCTGGTGACGAACGCCAGCCGATGGCGGGTGTCGATGTCGATGCCGGCCGGGTCGTCGGACACGGCCAGGGTCTTGACGGTTTCGCCGCTGGCCAGCGCGATGACGCTGACCGTGGCGGCGCGCTGGTTGGTGATGAAGGCCAGCGCCTTGTCATCGTCGGCGGCACGCGCGAGACCTGCCAGCGCGGCCAGAGCGCCGACCATCACCATCGCGAAAGCGCGTGCCATGCCCGCCATCCGCCGCCGCCTTATTTCTCCACCAGTTCCTTGATGTGGGCGAGCCCACCCTGGTAGGCGCCGGTCACGGCCTTGGTGGCCGCCTCGTCGTTTTGATCGGCCGGCGGGTTGTTGTTGGGGTGGCCGCGATAGAAACCCGCGCGCCAGTCGACGGTGGAGGTGCCGTCGCCATTGTCCTTGACCGACAGGAACGACGAGTAGGTGGTGACCGGCAGCACCGCCATGTCGGTCTTGGTGATCTTGTACTTCATGCTCATGGCCGCGGCATCGTACTTTTGCAGTTCCTCGGCGATCTGCGCGCCGCCGTCCTTGCCGATGGTGAGCACGCGACTGGCGCCGACTTCGTTGCCGCCCTGGCAGTCGGACTTGACGATGCCCGGCGCCCACTTGTCGATGGTGCAGAAATCACCGATCAGCGCCCACACCTTGGCCGCCGGCGCCTTGACCACCATCGACTCCTCGACTTTCAGGCGGCTGGGACCGTGCGCAAAGCTCTGGCCGACGTATAACAGGCAGGCGAGCAACAGGAGCAGTGAACGTGTCATTGGATATCATCTCCACAGTCATGAGCGGTAAAACGATGTACGGCAAGCGCGAGTCGGCGAAAGGGGGCCATGCCCGCCGTCGGCGCATGGTAATCGCTCACCGGGAAGCGGCCAACCCGGCACGCGGCGCGATTTGCGGCATGCGGACCGGGGCGTGACCATGCGCCCGGGCATCGTGTGGTTTCGGCAGGATCTGCGCTTGCACGACAACGCCGCGCTGCATGCCGCGGTAGCGCGCGGCGCGCCGCTGGTTCTGGTGTACATACTGGAAGAGCACGGCCCATGGCGGGCCGGCGCGGCGATGCGCTACTGGTTGCACCAGTCGCTGGCGGCGCTGGCCGCCGAGCTCGCGCGCCATGGTCAGCGCTTGCTGCTGTTGCGTGGCGACGCCCGGCGGGAGCTCGCGCGTCTGCGTGAGGCCTGCGACGCCGATGCGCTGTATTTCAATCGCCGCTACGAAGCGCACGACCGCGCCGTGGACGGCGACGTCGAGCGAGCGCTGCATGGCATGTGCGAGGTGCGCGCATTCGCCAGTCATTTATTGTTCGAGCCCGATGCCGTGCGCACCGCCAGCGGCGGCCCGTATCGCGTTTTCACGCCCTATTACCGCGCCTGCCTGCAGTTGCCGTCGCCGCGCGCGCCCTTGCCCGCGCCAGCGCGTTGGCCACCCGGCGCCGCCACGCCACCCGGTCTTGCACTCCACGAACTGCAGCTCGAACCCCGCATCCCGTGGGCCGGCGGCATCGCCGCGCGCTGGCCGGCCGGCGAGCACGCGGCACATGTCGCGCTGGACGAATTCATCGATGAACGCATGCACGACTACGCGCGGGACCGCGACCGCCCTTCACTGAACGGCACCGCGGGGATGTCTCCGTATCTCGCCATCGGCGCCGTGAGCGCGCGTAGTTGCTGGCATGCGGCCCAGCAGGCCGCGCTCGTGGCGCGCGAGGCGGGGCGCCTCAGCGCCGCCGAGGCCTGGACCCGGCAATTGATCTGGCGCGAGTTCGCCTACCACCTGCTGCATCATTTTCCGCATACCGAAAGCGCACCGTTCCGTGCCGAGTGGCAGGCCTTCCCATGGCTGCACGACGCTGTGGCGCTACGCCGCTGGCAGCGCGGCATGACCGGCATTCCCTTGGTCGATGCCGGCATGCGTGAGCTGTGGCACAGCGGCTACATGCACAACCGCGTGCGCATGGTGGTGGCGTCGTGGTTGTGCAAGCACCTCGGCCAACACTGGCTAGCAGGCGCGCGGTGGTTCTGGGATACGCTCATCGATGCCGATCTGGCCAACAACACCCTGGGCTGGCAATGGAGCGCCGGCTGCGGCGCCGATGCCGCGCCGTATTTCCGCATCTTCAATCCGGTCAGTCAGAGCCTGAAGTTCGATGCGGCGGGCAACTACCTGCGCCGCTGGCTGCCGGAGCGCGCGGCGCTCGACGACAAGGCCATCCACGATCCGGCGGTGCGCGTGCCGGGCTACCCGTCAGCGATGGTCGATCTCGCGCAAGGACGGCAGCAGGCCTTGGCACGCTACGCGGCGCTGCCAAGGTGATGAGGCGATGGCTGGCGCTGCTGTGCCTGGTCTATCACGCCGCGCAGGCCGAACCGTCGTTACCGACGCGCGTGCTCAGCGTGGTGCGCGGCGACGGCGTGCGCGTCGAGCTGCGGGTGGAAATGGCGGTCAGCGCCGAACAGCGACGCGTGGGGCTGATGGGGCGCGCCGAACTGGCGGCGCGTCACGGCATGTTGTTCGATTTCGGCACGCCGACGCTCGCCACCATGTGGATGAAGAACACACTGCTGTCGCTGGACATGCTGTTCCTCGACGCGCAGGGCGAGGTGGTGTGGATAGCTGAACGCACCGCGCCCGGTTCGCTGGCGTTGATCGCGGCGCCGCTGCCGGTGCGTTACGTGCTGGAACTCAACGGCGGTGAAGCGCGCGCCCTTGGCCTCGCGGCCGGCGACAGGGCGTCAGGGTTGGGCGGCGGCCAGGGCCTTGAAGGCGGCGTCGAAACCCGTCAGCGACAGTGACACCTTGAGCGGCTTGCGCTCGCCATCGTAGAAGGTCAGGCGCAGCTGTCGCCCTTGCGACAGCTGCTGCACCGTGGCGTCACGCATCTTGAAGCTGGCGCGGCAGCCATCGGGTTCACAGCGTTCGATGGGAAAGATGGCCGGTGAGCCGCTGTCGATCTGCACGGTGATGCCGGGCGGCAGGGCGATGCCGAGCGGCAGGCTGACCAGCACCGTCGGCAATCCATCGGGCGGCGCCATGCCAATGCCGAACTGCAGAACCGGCTGGCCGCCCGCCTTCTGCACGAGGTTCTGGAACATCATGCAGTCGGCGCGGGTGCCGGCGCCCGGGCCCGAACAGCGCAAGGTCCAGCTGCCGAATACCTGTTGGGTGTCCTCTGCCTGGGCGCCGGCGGTGGCGAGCCACAGCGTGGCGATGACGAACAGGTGGCGAAGCTTGCGGCTCATGATGCGTTGCTTGGCGGAACAGCCGGCACTTTACCGTAGATCGTCCCGCGACGTGAGCGTGCGTGACCGCCACCAGTCCGGTACGCGTGGCGCGGCCACCACGTCGTAGCTGTCGTAGGGTTTCAGATCGATGAGCGGCGTGCCGTCGAAGGCGTCGAGTTTGCGCACCGTCAGGCGACCGCCATCCACGCCCAGCAATTCGACCACCGCGAGGCCCAAGCCATTGGGGTGATTGCGCCCACGCGCGGCGAACACCCCCTGCGGCGGCCGCGAGGTGTCGCCGCGCGGATGGGCGGTGAGGCGGGTCGGGGCGTTGGCGCGATGGAGCGCGAACAACACGAACAGGTGCGAGTAGCCGTCGATACCCAGCAGCCCGTCGCGGAATTCCGGCCACACCTCGATGGTCGAGACCATGTCGCGGCGGCGACGCGCCACCTCGTCGTCGGGCACGTCGGTATGGATGACGCCGATGGGCTGCAATTCGATGCGTACGTCACGGGACATGGTTTTGGTCCAAGGCAGGGGTAAAGGCGCGACCGCCCCGTGCCGATAGGGGCGTGTCGGGAATCGTTCGCGCCTGGAAGCGCGAACCACACTATAAAGCCACATGAACTGAGATGCTCCCACAGCGCAACCAGGAATCCGTCATGCCGGGGCGCTTGCGTCCGTTCGCGCCGTTCACGCAATTGTCGGCCGAGCAACTCATCGTCGCCGCCGGCCGCACCGCGCTGAAGCGCTTTCGCGACGGCGACCTGGTGTTGACGCGCGGCAGTGAAGACAGTTGCGACTATTTCCTGCTCGACGGCAACGTGGTGCTGCTGGATATCGACGGCAACTCGAAGATGATCGCGAGCGGCTCGCCCGACGCCGTCAATCCGCTCGCCCCGCTGCGGCCGGCGCTGTACGACGTGCGCGCGCTGGGTCCGGTGCTGTGCGCAAAAATGGCGCGCGGCGAAGTGGCGCTGCTGCGCGAAGCCCTGTTGCGCGCACCGCGCGGACGGACCGAGGGCGACGAGGCAGCGCTCGATGAAACGAGCGACCTGTTCCGCGATCTGGAAGGCGACATCGTCGCCGACCGCCTCAAGCTGCCGAGCCTGCCGGATCACGCGCTGCGCGTGCGTTCGGCCATCACCCACGCCGCCGCCGACAGCCGCAAGGTCGCCGACCTGCTGGCGGCCGATCCGGCGCTGGCGGCCAAGATCCTCAAAGTCGCCAACAGCCCGCTGTGCCGCGGCGACAGCACCATCAGCAACCTGCGTGACGCGGTCAATCGCATCGGCATGTTCACGGTCGGCGAGCTGGTGGTGTGCTTCTCGCTCAAGGATCTGTTCAACGCCAATTCGCCGAGCTTGCGCGAGCGCTTCGGCGAACTGGTGATCGAGGCGGTGCGCATCGGCGCCACTGCTTCGGTGATCGCCGCGCGCATCCGCGGCGTGGCGGCCGACCAGGCGCTGGTCGCCGGCCTTTTGTCGAATATCGGCGCCTACGTGGTGCTCGAACGGCTGTCCCAGCAACCGCAGCTGCTCAAGGACGACACGCGCGTCGAGCGCACGCTTGCCGCCTACACCGCGCGCTTGAGCAAGGTCATCTGCCGGCATTGGCAGTTGGGCGAGGGCGTGGTCGAGGCGGTCGGGCACGTGGCGGACTGGGATTACGAGGTCGACGGTGACGCGCGCCTTGCCGAGGTGGTGATCTGCGCGCGCTACCACAGCCTGATCAGCCTCAGGAAGACCCAGCAACTGCCGAAACCCGAAACCATCAAGGCCATGCGTATTCTCGGCGACAGCCTGACGCCGGAACTCAGCATGGACATCATTCGCGAAGCGCGGCTGCGCATCGACGCCCTGCAGCAAGCGCTGAGCTGAGACGCCGCCCGCCGCAAGCGTGGCGGCGCGCATCCCGACGCGGTAACCTCGCCGCATGCTGGGAGCTGCCTTCGATCCTGCCGTCGCGCGCTGGTTTGGCGCGAGCTTCGCCGCCGCCACGGCCTGCCAGACGCGCGCATGGGCGGCCCTCGCGACGGGCCGTCATACGCTGGTCGCCGCGCCGACAGGCTCGGGCAAGACCCTGGCCGCGTTTCTCACCGCGCTCAGCGAACTCGCGACGCGCGCACGCGCCGGCTGCCTAGCGCAGGAAACAGCGGTGCTTTACGTGTCGCCGCTGAAAGCGCTGGGCAATGACATCCAGCGCAATCTCGAACGGCCGCTGGCGGGCATCAAGGCCTTGCTTGCCGAAGAGCTGGGCGAGGCGCCCAGCATCACCACCGCGGTGCGCACCGGCGACACGCCGGCCGCGGCGCGCACGCTGATGCGCAAGCGCCCGCCGCATATCCTCGTCACCACCCCCGAGTCGCTCTACATCCTGCTGACCAGCGACAGCGGGCGCGACATGCTGCGCTCGGTGCGCACCGTCATCATCGACGAGATCCACGCCCTGGTCGGCAACAAGCGTGGTGCGCATCTCGCCCTGAGCCTGGCGCGCCTGGAGGCCTTGACGGTCGTGCCGCCGGTGCGCATCGGCCTGTCGGCGACGCAACGCCCGATAGCGCGCGTCGCGGAATTTCTCACCGGCCAGCCGCACGTGGTGCATGCCGACGCGGAGCCCGTCTGCGCGATCGTCGACGAGGGTCACAAGCGCGCCCGTGACCTCGCCATCGAGATGCCGCCGTCCCCCCTCGAGACGGTGATTTCCGCCGAAGTCGCCGGCGAGCTGCGCGCGCGCATGGTCGAACTCGTCAACCAGCATCGCAGCACGCTGGTGTTCGTCAATACGCGGCGCATGGCCGAGCGCCTGGCACGCGCGCTCGCCGACGAACTCGGTGACGACAAGGTGTGCGCGCATCACGGCAGCATGTCGCGCGAGCGGCGCCTGGATGCCGAGACGCGCCTCAAGCACGGGCATTTGAAAGTGCTGGTGGCGACCGCGTCGCTGGAGCTCGGCATCGACATCGGCGACATCGACCTGGTGTGCCAGCTCGGCACCACGCGCAGCCTGGCGATGTTCCTGCAGCGCGCCGGCCGGGCCGGCCATGCGGTCGACGGCGTGGCGCGTGCACGCCTGTTTCCCCAGACCCGTGACGAACTCGTCGAATCGATCGCGCTGCTGGACATGGTGGCGCGCGCCGAACTCGACAGCATCGAAGTGCCGCCCGGACCGCGTGACGTGCTGGCGCAGCAGGTCGTGGCCGAAGTCGCGATGGGCGAGCGGGACGTTGCGGCCTTGTACGCGATGTACCGCGCGACCTGGCCGTATCGCGAGCTGTCGCGCGAGGAATTCGACACCGTGTTGCGCATGCTGGCCGACGGATTCAGCTTCGGTCATGGCCGGCGCTCGGCCTACCTGCATCTCGACGATGTGAACGGGCGCGTGAGTGCGCGCCGCGGCGCGAAGCTGACGGCGGTGACCTGCGGCGGCGCGATTCCGGACAATGCCGACTACGACGTCATCGCCGAGCCGCAGGGCGAACGCGTCGGCACGGTCAACGAAGACTTCGCCATCGAGAGCCTGCCCGGCAACATCTTCCAGCTCGGCAACACCTCGTGGCGCGTATTGCGCGTGGAAGCGGCCGGCCTGCGTGTCGAGGATGCACGCGGCGAACCGCCCAACATGCCGTTCTGGCTGGGCGAGGCGCCGGCGCGCAGCGCGGAATTGTCGCAGGCCGTCGCGCGTCTGCGTGACCGCGCCGCGCGTCTGCTCGACGCCGATGGCGACGTGACGGCGCTGGCGCGCCAGCTGGCCGACATCGGCGGGGTAGGGGCGGTCGCGGCGCGCCAGGCGGCCGACTACCTGCTGCTCGGTTACCGCGCGCTCGGCGCGATGCCGACCCAGGACACGCTGGTGATGGAGCGCTTCTTCGACGAATCGGGCGGCATGCAGCTCGTCATCCATTCGCCTTTCGGCAGTCGCCTCAACAAGGCCTGGGGACTGGCGCTGCGCAAGCGCTTCTGCCGCACCTTCAATTTCGAACTGCAGGCGGCAGCGGTCGAAGATGCCATCGTGTTGTCGCTCGGCGCGGTGCACAGCTTCGCGCTCGATGACGTATGGCGATATCTCAACGCCGACAGCGTGCGTGATGTTTTGATCCAGGCGGTGCTGACCGCGCCGATGTTCACGGTGCGCTGGCGCTGGGTGGCCGGCTGTGCGCTCGCCATCGAGCGTTTCCGCGGTGGGCGCAAGACGCCGCCCCGCCTGTTGCGCATGAACGCCGACGATCTCGCGGCGCTGGTGTTCCCGGATCAATTGGCCTGCGCCGAGAATCTCGGCGGACGCCGCGAAGTGCCGGACCATCCGCTGGTCAACCAGGCCCTGGACGATTGCCTGTTTGACGCGATGGACATCGTCGCGCTGGAGAACCTGCTGCGCGATATCGCCGCGGGCCGCAAGCGGCTGGTGGCGCGCGATGTGACCGAACCGTCGCCGTTCGCGCTGCAGGTGTTGAATGCCAATCCCTATGCCTTCCTCGACGACGCACCGCTGGAGGAGCGCCGCACCCAGGCGGTGAGCAGCCGCCGCTGGCTGGACAGCGCCGCCGCCAAGGATCTCGCCGCGCTCGACCCGGCGGCCATCGCGCGCGTGCGCGACGAGGTCTGGCCGAGCGCCCGTAATGCCGAGGAACTGCACGATGCGCTGCTGATGCTGGGGCTCGCCAGCGAGGCCGAGTTGCGGCGCCTGGTGGACGACGCGGGCGGCGAGCGGACGTGGCTGGACGACGCGTTGCGCGCCTTGTACGAGCGCGGACGCGCGGTGCGCTGGCAGGGCCGAGTTGACGGCTGGTGCGCCACCGAGAGACGCCACGAGTTGCTGGCGCTGGAGCCGGATGCGCGACTCGACATGCATGCCATCGCCGCCGCCTACGAGCGCGTGGCGATACCCGAGCGCAGCGAAGCGGTGACCGCGCTGGTGCGCGCGCGCCTCGAAATCGTCGGCCCCACCAGCGCGGCGGCGCTGGCTGCCAGCCTGCCGTGCGAGACGCGTGAAGTGGAGCAGGCCCTGCTCGCGCTGGAACAGGCCGGCATCGCCTTGCGCGGTCATTTCAGCGCCGAGTTCGAGGCGTCCACGCAGTGGTGCGAGCGGCGCTTGCTGGCGCGCATCCATCGCTACACGCTCAATCGCCTGCGCCAGGACATCGAGGCGGTGCCGGCCGCCGCCTACTCGCGTTTTCTGCTCGACTGGCAATGCGTGACGCCGGCCGCGCGCGTCGAAGGCAGCGCCGGTCTGCACGCGGTGCTCAATCAACTGTCCGGTTTCGAAGCGCCGGTCGCGGCTTGGGAGAGTGAGATCCTGCCGGCGCGCGTGCGTGGCTACGACAGTCGCATGCTGGACGAAGCGATTCGCGCCGGACGCTACGTGTGGCTGCGCCTGAGTCCCAAGCGCAGCAGCGCGCCGCGCCTCGCCGGGACCTTGCGCACGACGCCCGTCAGCCTGGTGGCGCGCAGCCAATTGCAGGCATGGTTGGCGGTCGCCGGTCCGGAAGACGGCTGCCAGATCAGCAGCGCCGCACGCCAGGTGTTGTCCCATATCGAACAGCGGGGCGCCGCGTTCTTCGACGACATCGCCGGCGTGCGCGGCCTGCTGCGCAGCCAGGTGGAGAACGCGCTCGACGAGTTGGCGGCCGTCGGTCTCGTGACCTGCGACAGTTTCGTCGGGCTGCGCGCGCTGACCACGCCGGTGGCGCGTCGCAACCCGCTAGGGCGTCGCGCGCGCCGCACGACCTTGCCGGGCATCGAGGATGCCGGCCGCTGGGATCGCCTGGTGCGACCGGCAGTTGATTCCAAGCTCGGCGACGAAGGATTGAACGAAGAGGTGGTCGAGACCATCGCGCGGGTCCTGCTGCGACGCTACGGCGTGGTGTTCCGGCGTATCGTCGAGCGCGAAGCGGCGCTCCCGCCCTGGCGCTTGTTGCTGCGCGTGCTGCGGCGTCTCGAGTCCGCCGGCGAGATCCGCGGCGGACGTTTCGTGGCCGGCGCCACCGGCGAGCAGTTCGCGCTGCCGGATGCGGTAACGGCTTTGCGTGAGTGCGCCAGGCGCGACGACGCCGGCGTGGTGCGTGTCGCCGCGGTCGATCCGCTGAACCTGGTGGGAACGGTGTTGCCCGGCACGCGCATTCCTGCGCTCGCCAACCAGCACCTGGCCTTGGTCGGCGGCGAAGCAGTCGCCGTCAAGCGCGGCACGGACATCGAATTCTTGAAGACCTTGGATACCGCCACCATGCTGCGCGTGCGCACCGCCATGCTCGGCGGACTCGAGTCACGCGCGGGCGGCCTGCGTTCGCGTCGCCGCCCGCTCTGAAACTCCGCGATCGACTGCCTTGTACAACGCTTCGCGCGCGGCCGACGGCCCGTTGCGCGTGCCGCTGGTTTACATTGCGGCGATGAAAGTCGTCATTGCTCCCGATTCGTTCAAGGACAGCCTGGGCGCCGTCGAGGTCGCGGCGGCGCTGGCCGCCGGACTGCGGCAGGTGCTGCCCACGCTCGAAATCGTCGAGGCGCCGATGGCCGACGGCGGTGAAGGCACCTTGTTGGCCATGGCGCGCGGCGGCGGCATCCGCCTCGAGTCCGTGCGCGCGTGCAATGCCTTGGGCGAGAGGGTCGAGGCGCGTTATGGCATGCGCGACGACGGGCTCGGTGCAGTCATCGAGGTAGCCGACGTGGTCGGCCTGCAGCAGGTGCCGGTCGCGCAACGCTCGCCGATGCAAACCAGCAGCTTCGGCGTCGGCGAGCTGATACTCGCCTGCCTCGATCGTGGTGTCCGTCAGTTTCTGATCGGGCTGGGCGGCTCGGCCACCGTCGACGGTGGCGCCGGCATGCTCCAAGCGCTGGGCGCCCGCTTCTTCGACCGCCATGGCGACGCACTGCCGGCGCCCCTGCGCGGCCAGGATCTCAAGCACATCGCTGCGCTGGACCTCGGCGGGCTGGACCCGCGGCTCGCCGACTGCCGTGTCGATATCGCCAGTGACGTCGACAATCCCCTGTGCGGACCGCGCGGCGCGGCGGCGGTATTCGGACCGCAGAAGGGCGCCAGCGCTGCTGAGGTCGAAGAATTGGATGCCGGCCTGCGCGGCCTGTTCGGGCTGCTGGAAGTCGCCTGCCGACTGTCGGTCGCCGAGCGCCCGGGTGCCGGCTCCGCCGGCGGTCTGGGCGCGGCCTTGATGCTGGTGCTGAACGGGCGCCTGCGGCCGGGCGTCGAGGTGGTGATGGAAGCCGTCGACCTCGAACGGCAATTGCGCGGGGCGGCACTGGTCGTGACGGGGGAGGGCAGGGTCGATGCCCAGACCCTGTTCGGCAAGGCGCCCGCCGGCGTGGCCCGGCTCGCCCATGCCCTGGGTATCCCGGTCGTGGCCGTCGGCGGCAGCGTCGAGTCGTTGGAGGCGCTGTGGCGGTCCGGCGTATTCGATGCCATCGAAGCGGCGGTCAGCAGACCTTGCGTCATCACCGACGCGCTGCGCGACGCGTCGGCAAATCTCACCGAGGCTGGCATGCGCGTGGGCCTGTGGCTGAGCCTCGCTTCCAAACTTCATCCTTTACCTTAGCTTCGGCGGGCGCCTTAATTCCCGTCGGTACCGGCACGGGCCCGGTGCGGGCCTCGTCTCGTTCAAATCGATTGTGGGATTTGCCTGTACGGGAAAAACCTCGGCGAGATCGGGATAGAAATCCCGGTTGCCTCGGATCGGGACTTGCAATACGTTAGCCACTCCAGTGTCGATTTCATTCCCGTACGGAAACAATATGTCACCAGAAGAGCTTGGTCGCGTGATTCGTGCCGAACGGCGGCAACAGAAACTCAGGCAGGGAGAATTGGCCGCTTTGTCCGGGGTCGGGAATCGATTCTTGTCGGATCTCGAGAACGGCAAGCCCACCGTCGAACTGGGGCGCGCCATGCAGGTGCTGAACATGCTGGGCCTGACCATGACGGTCCGCGCCCGCGAGTGGCGCGACCTCGAGTAGGGTCATGGCGAGTACCGATCTCGATGTGCTGCTGAACGGCCGCGTCGCCGGCCGCTTGAGCGAATCGGCGGCCGGGCTGTGGTCGTTCGCGTACAGCCTCGGCGGCGCCGGGCAGGCGCTCGAGCCGCCCGTATCCCTGGCCTTGCCCCGGCGACAATCGGTGTACCAGGGCGACCGCGTACGCGCGGTGTTCTGCAACCTGCTGCCGGAGGGTGAGATCCGCGTGCGCCTGGCGCAGAGTCTCGGTATCTCGGAGCGCAACGACTTTGCGCTGCTGGCGCGCCTGGCAGGTGATTGCCCGGGCGCCATCAGTCTGCGCCCGAGCAACGGCGCGATGGCCGAGAAACGCGAGCCGCGGCGTCTCAACCACGCCGAGCTTCGAAACGCCATCGCCATCCTGCCCATCCACCCGCTGCTCGCCGAGGCGGACGGTCTGCGCGTGACCTTGCCGGGTGAATTCGACAAGCTGCCGGTGCGCTACGCCGACGGCGAAGTGACCTTGATGCTGGACGGGCAACTGACCACCCACATCCTCAAGCCGGCGCGACCGGCGTTGCGCGAGTCGGTCATGAACGAGGCCTACACCACGCAGTTGGCGGCTGCCTTCGGCTTGCCGGTGGCGCCCTGCGAAGTCATCCAGGGCCAGGTCGCGATGCTGTGCGTGACGCGCATCGATCGCAGCGTCGGTGAGGCGGTGAACGCCTTGCACATGGAAGACTTCTGCCAGGTGGCCGGCTTGAACCCTCACGAGAAATTCGCGCGCGAAGGCGGCCTGGGGCTGCACGACATCGCGCGCATGCTGCGTGATCTCAGTGCGCGGCCGGCGGCCGATATCCGCGCCCTCGTGCAGTGGACGATATTCAGTTTCCTGGTCGGATTCGGCGCCGGCCATGCCAAGCAGCTGGCGCTGCGCTACGGCGCTCATGCGCCGCGTCTCGCGCCCTTCTTCGGCCTGTGGTCGACCCATGTCTACCCGGGCATGAATTACCGTATGGGCTTCCCGATCGGTGGCGAAGACCGGCCGGATTGGATGACCGTCGGACGCTGGCATGAATTCGCCCGCCAGATAGGCGTGCGCGGCAGCTACGTCATAGAGCAGTTGCGTGACGCGGCACTGGGCCTGCCGCCCCTGGCCGCCGAGGTGGAGGAGCGGTTTCAGCGGCACAATGGCTACGCGGGCATCATCAGGCAGATTCGCGCCCTGATCGATCAGCGCGCACGCCAGTTGCTGGTGTCACTGGAGGCGGAGCTCTCCAAGGCGCGTGAGGCCGAAGGGAACAGCGAGCAAGGCGCCATGGCGCCGCTTGTGCGCGTCAGCGAAGAGGCGGCCGTCGACGAGCCCGTGCAAACCGTCGAGCCCACGCCCGAACCACCCATCGAGGCGCCGCCGGAACCCGAGCCTGGCGATGCGGCGCCATGCGCGCCACGCCTGCGCGCCGGCAGAAGCGTGGCGGTGACGGCGGTAGCCAGATCAGCTTGTTGCCCGAATAATTCAGGAAGCGAGCGCTTTGGGCGGTACGTAGGTGCCGTGGGAAGAGATGTCGGTCAGCAGAATCACGTCGTCGGCGAGCGGCTGCGCCAGCAGGTGCTTGCGCGAGACATTGCGGAAATCCGCGTCGAGGGAAATGTCGTTGTCGCGGCCGCGGCCGACACAATTGACCCCTTCGTGCAGGGGGTAGGTCTTGCCATTGTCGGCGACCAGCGCCCATTCGCGATTGTGTGTGAGCGAGAATTGGTGACGGGCGAGCTTGAGTGAGATTGCGCTGCCAGGCGCCAGGCGTAGCGTCACGGCCTCGCCCTGCGGCAATCGACGCAGCTCGTCACGGCTGAATTCACGCACCTCTCCGTCGGCGGTGAACATCACGGTTGCCTTGGCATCGGCGTCGGCCATGCCGGGTTCGAGCATGCTTCCCTGCATGTCGACGACCAGTCGCACGGTGGTCAAGCGGGCATGGAGATATTGCTGGTATTTGCGCAAGGCCGCGCGCACGTAGGCGTCATCGTTCGCCGGTAGTTCCACCAGGTGCGCGAACAGCGAACGCCATTCGAAATCCTTGGAAAACACCGCGACGCCCAACTGCGCCACTGCCGGACCACAGGGTACGGACTGCGCTTGGTTGGCTTCGAGAATGTCGGCGATGCGTTGGTCGAGATTGCGGATGCCATGCAACTCGGCATCGAGTTCGGCGGCCGAACGACGCATCAACTCATGCAGGCGGGCGGGCAGTACGCCGGTGCGCGCGCCCAGCGCGAATTCGAAATCGGCGAGCTGCGAGAAACGCAGCTTGTCGGTTCCCCACGGCAATTCGAGGCGTGCCCCTGCGCGGCGACCGCACAAACGGCTGATGGCACGCTTGAAGGCCTCGCTCGCGAAGGTTTTGAAGTCCGTGAAGCGCATGGATTTCAGTTAATTACGTATGAAACCTAAAGCAACTCCAAAATACTAGTGACAAGTTAAAACAGTTTCAAGCGCGTGACTGTGACCGCGTTGGGGATTCAGGCCTGCGCCCGGGGGAGACGTTCAATCGAACGGCCAGTAGTCCATGACCTTGAGCATGAAGGGTAGCCAGGAAAGCACCAGCAGCATCAAGACCACCAACTCGATGCGGATGGCGCGCGACAGGCGTGCGACTTCATTGCTGTCCGCGTCGGACATGAAGACTTTCGCCATGCACACGTCGAGCGGAATGGCGAACACCAGCATCATCATGATTGACGGCGCAATCACCGACGGCAGCAGCCGCCAGTCGTGCATGTAGGTCTTGCCGTCGGCGAACGGTGCCGCGACGATGCAGGCCAAGGCTGTCAGCATCATCAGCAGCCGCAACGTGCCTAGACTCTTGAGCCAATTGTTCAATCTGCATGCACCCGCTGTGTCGGCTGACCGGTGCGAATAATACACTACCGACCTGACCCACACGCGGGTGTACGAACTGTCCATGGCTATGCATTTTTCCAATCTCGCGTCGCGATTTGTCGGCCACACCGGCACGCGCCTGTTGATGGATGACCTTGGCGAGGTGCTGGAAAGCGATCGCGATATCTGCAACCTCGGCGGCGGCAACCCCGCGCGCATACCGGCCATGCAGGATGTGTTTCGTGCAGCGATGGCCCGGCAGTTGGAGGATGGCACCTTCGACCGCTTGAGCAGCGCTTACGATGGCCCCCAGGGCTATCGGCCGTTTCTGCGCGCCGTGGCCGGGTTGTTCCGCAAGCACTTCGGCTGGCAGTTGAGTGAAGACAATGTCGCGGTCACTGCTGGCAGCCAATCGAGCTTTTTCATCCTGTTCAACCTGCTGAGCGGCGAGTGCGCGGACGGGCGCAGCAGGCATCTGCGCCTGCCGCTGACCCCCGAATACATAGGCTACGGCGACCTCACCGCCTCGCCGGCCGCGATACAGTCGAGCCGGCCGCGCATCGAGCGCCTCGACGAGCACGCGTTCAAGTACCACATCGATTTTTCCGCCATGCATATCGATGACGACACCGGCGCGGTATGCGTGAGCCGGCCGACCAATCCCACCGGCAACGTCGTGTCCAATGACGAGTTGCACACCCTGCTCGAACTGACGCGCGACGCGGATGTGCCGTTGATTGTTGATAACGCCTACGGCGCGCCCTTCCCGGACATCATGTTCAGCGCCGGCGACCCGGTGTTCGACCAGCATGTCATCTACTGCATGAGCCTGTCCAAGCTCGGTTTGCCTGGATTGCGTACCGGTATCGTGATCGCGCGGCCGGAGATCATCGAGGCGGTGCGCAGCTTCAATGCCATCCTGTCACTCGCCTCCAGCAGCCTGGGCGCGAGCCTGGTGACCTCGTTGTTCGAGTCGGGCGAAGTATTGAGATTGGCGCGGGACGTGGTGAGGCCATTCTATCTCGAGCGCGTCACACAGGCCGTGGCCTGGTGCCACCGATACTTCGCCGGTTGTCCGTTTCGCATCCACGTGCCGGAAGGCGCCATATTCCTGTGGTTGTGGTTCGAGGGGCTGCCTGTCACCGCGCAGGCGCTGTATTCGCGCCTGAAAGCGCGCAACGTGCTGGTGATACCGGGGCAGTTCTTCTTTCCCGGTCTGCATGAAGACTGGGAACACAAGCATCAATGTCTGCGTATCTCGTACGCGCAGTCGGCGCGCGAAGTGGAGCAGGGCATCGCCATCATCGCCGAGGAAGTGCGGCGCGCCTACGCGCAGGGCTGAGCCGTGGCGCGCTTCAGGGCGCGCGCTGGCGCCGCAACTCGTGCAGCAAGCCGCGCACCGGCGCGAACATTTTCTCCATCAGCGAGCGCGGCCGCGCAAAGCGAATGCGATACACATCACGCGTCCTGGCCGCCTCCATGAGATAGGCGTCACTGGTGGCAAGCTCGTCGACCAGGCCCAGTTGCAGGGCGCGGGTGCCGAACCAGTATTCGCCGGTGCCGACCCGCTCGATGTCGAGCGCGGGCCGATGCTGCGCCACGAAACTCTTGAACAGGGCGTGGGCTTCGTCGATGTCCGCCTGGAACTTGTCGCGCCCTTCCTCGGTGTTTTCGCCGAACATGGTGAGCGTGCGCTTGTATTTGCCGGCGGTGACCAGCTCGAAGTCGATATCGTGTTTGCGCAGCAGACGGTTGAAATTGGGCACCTGGGCGACCACGCCGATGGAACCGATGATGGCGAAAGGCGCGGCCAGGATGCGATTCGCAACGCAAGCCATCATGTAACCGCCGCTGGCGGCGATCTTGTCCACCGCCACCGTGAGTTCGATGTTCCGATCGCGCAGCCTTTGCAGCTGCGAGGCCGCCAGCCCGTAGCCATGGATGGTGCCGCCGCCGCTCTCGAGCACCACCAGCACCTCGTCCTCGGGCGTGGCGACCGACAGCACCGCGGAGATCTCCCGGCGCAGGGACGCGACGGCTTCGGCGCGCAAGTCCCCTTCGAAGTCACAGACGAACAGGCGCCTGCCGCGTGGCTCGTCGCGCGCCGCCTTGCGCTGCTTGTGGGAAGCTTTCACGAGCTGCTTGAAACGCTTGGGCGGCAGCAGCCCGGCCTGCATGTCGAGTTCCAGGTCGAGCAGCTGGTCGTTGATGCATTCGACGGTGAGTCGGCTCTCCGGACGGTAACGGCGCGCGCTTCTCAAAAACAGCGCGATGACCACCAGCGGCAACAGGCACAGGGCGGCCACCGTCAGGGCCTTGGCGGCGAACAACAGGTATTCGATCAGAAAATACATCGAGCACAAACTCCGTGCGTCATGCGGCGGTCCGCTGCGCTAGTGTAGATGCTCGAATGCGTCGGGCGAACCGCTGTACGGACGGCGTCACGGCCCGGGCAGGCGCTTGCCCATCACTCACGAAGGGCGGGGCAGGGCTCCCTTCAGATAGCACTCGGTGTGGCAGATGCGCTCGACGATGCGCGCGCGCTGCGCGTCGCCGACCGAGCAGAACCACAGGCCGATTTCAAAGCCATCGTGACGTTCGCGCACCATCACCACGGTGGCGGTGAAGCGCTGCACGCGACCGCGCAAGGGGATCTCCAGGTCCACGGTGCTGCCCGCCGGCAGGTATTTTTCGGAGTGGAAACACAGCCCGACATCGCCGGCAAGCGGCTCGGGCTTGCGAAAAAGACTCGGCATCAGTGACCGTCGCCGATAGCGCAACGGAAACTGAGCCGGATGGGAGATGAAGTCGTTATTAAAATTATCGAAGCGAGCGGGACTGGCACTCGCATTGGGCATCGAGAACGGCTGAGCACGGCCTTGTTTTTGGCTGTCGTTGCTACGCATCGTCCAGACCTCGCAAATTTAATTCCTATTTTTAATAGGTTGCGAGGCTTATTTATAGTTATTTCTAGGCACGGTGTCAAGCCGTAGGACGCTTGGCCCGACGCACGCGGCGCGTGCCCGGCGGGTCTCGGGCAGAACAGAAGCGGGTGTCGCGACGGGCGTGCGGGAATCAGGCGCGAGCGCTGACATCCATCCAGGCACCGACCACTTCGATGGTCGCGCCCTCGGCGTCGCGGACCGCGCGCATCGAGTCGACGACGGTGACGTAGGTGCCGTCGCGGTGACGCACCCGGTATTCGACGACGGCGAAGTTGCCGTCTGCCTCGGTCAAGGACTTCAGCACCTCGCGGTAACGGGCGGCGTCGGCGGGATGCAGCAGCTCGCGCCAGAATCCGGCGTCGACCACCGCGGCGGTGCGCTCGAAGCCGGTCAGGCGGTGGAAGTTCTTGCTGATATAGCTCGGGTGTAGCTGTCCGTCTTCACAGGAAAAGCTGTAGAGCACCGCCGGGCTGAACTCGACCCAGTACTCGAGCAGTTCATTGGCCTCGTCAAGGTCCTGGATCTTTTCGTCGAGTTCGGCATTGATGCGCGCCAGCTGTTCGCGCAAACGGCGCTCGTCGCCGCGCATGTCGAAATAGGCGCGCGCCTCGGCGAGCGTGGTGGCGAGGCTCTGTGCTTGCCAGGGCATGCGCACCACGCGAAACACGCTGCCGTCCTGCAGGGCAGCGAGCGCGGTTTCGAGCGCATTCTCTGCGACGACCATGATGCCTACCGTATCCGGCCAGCATCGCTGACGGGTTCGCTGCAGTTCCAGGCATGCCGCTTCCGCTTCTTGCGAGGCATCGGTGATGAGTAGCGCGATGCCCGCATCGTCGTTCAATATCCGCTCGGCTTCCTGCGTCGACGCGACCAGCAGGCATTCGAAGTCCGCGCGCAACAGCGTTGCCATTTCGGCGGCCAGTCCGGGCGACAGGGCGACACACAGCGCTTTCGGTCTCGTTGAATTCATACGTGCATCACGCCCCGTGTACCTGTGCCGACGAGCGCGGACCCGTCGCCGTGCCGCGCGCGTCCGCATCGCTTGGCATTATGACAGCGGAACGGGCCGCGTGAGCGGCGCGCGGCGGCTGTCGACAGGGCGATGTTATGATGGGTCATGGACCTCTTTTTCAGTTTTGACTTCGCTGCCGCCCGCTCATTGCCGCGGCTTCCGGCCAGCCATCGTTGCAGCCGCCTGCACGGGCACACGTTTCACGTCGAATTGTCCATTCGCGGTGAACTCGGCGACGAATCGGGCTGGATTGTCGACTTCGATGATGTCGACCGCGCGATGACGGAACTGAAGGAGCGCCTGGATCATCGCCTGTTGAACGAGATCCCGGGACTCGAGAATCCGACCACGGAGAGCTTGGCGCAGTGGCTGTGGGAGGCTATCGTCGGGCCGTTCCCGGGACTGTATTGCGTGACGGTGCAGGAGCATCCGTCACGCGGTGTGCGGTATTACGGGCCGGGCGCCTGACGCCCGTCGAGCGGAAGGTCAGGTTGGCATCGGATGCCAGCCGGCGTCGGCCCACAGCTGTCCGCTGACGGCGGAATTGCGGATCAGAAAACTGATCGCGTCGGCGATTTCTTCGGGGCGGATGAGGCGCTTGATCTGGGTGGCCGGCAGCACCTGGTTCTGGATGTAATCCTCGCCCAGCGCACGCACCATCGGCGTGTCGGTGAAGCCGGGATGGAGAACAGCGCAGCGCACGCCGTAGTACATCGCCTCTTTCATCAAGGTCGACGCGGCGCCCTCGAGGCCAACCTTGGTGGTGGCGTAGGAAATCTGCCCCTTGTTGCCCTGCGAAGAGACCGAGCCGATGAAC
Organism: Pseudomonadota bacterium; assembly: GCA_016719885.1. Taxonomy (NCBI): domain Bacteria; kingdom Pseudomonadati; phylum Pseudomonadota; species Pseudomonadota bacterium. Next base: position 394,794 of record JADJYF010000001.1, read on the forward strand.
ACGATGACACCCTGGGTGCCTTCGTCGGCAGACCATTGCTTGAGGCCGCGCGTGAAGCGATCCTCGGCGAGTTGCGCAACCATCTCCAGCGCCCAGTAAACCGGCGCGATGAGGTTGACTTCCATGACCAGGCGGAAGTGTTCGATGGGGTAGAGATTGGCCTTGCCCTTTTCCTTGTTCATGCGCACGGCGAGTGCATCACGGGTGATGCCGGCCGCCGGCACGCAGATGTTGATCGGGCCGTATTCGTGACGCATGGTCTCGAATACTTCGTGCCGGAAGGTGGCGTCGGTGGTGTCGCCCTGGAATGCGCGCGCCACGCGACCGCCGTGGATGCCGTTGAGTTCGGTGGCGACTTCGTGCACCGCGTTCGACAGGTCGACCAAGGCGATCGCCGCCACGCCCTGCTTGCACAACTCTGCCGCGGCGGCGCGGCCGATGCCGCTGGCCGCGCCCGTGATGACGGCGACTTTGCCCTTGATATCCATTGATTATTTGTTTCCGGGAGTGGGTTACGCCGGCATTATTATGGACTTCATGATGCATCGCAATAATGCTGGCGCCGCCGACCGGGGACGTGTTTCGCACTGCTTGGCGCGTCCGTACATGACCGGGGGGCGCGGCGTGTGAGTGGACATCCCGCCTACCTGGAGGCCGCGCCCTGCCCCAGCCTGCGCGCTGCGTTCAGCTATTCGCAGGCGCAACTTGCCGCGCTGCTCGCCGCGTTCGCCGCGCACGAAACGCGCCTGTCGTGCATCGAAACCATTGCCGTCGGTGGCTCGCTGGGACGCTACGAAGCCGGTGCGGCGTCCGACGTCGATTGCATCGTGGTCGTGAAGGACGACGCGGGCGCGGCCGAGACCGGGCATGCGCTTGCGCTCGTCCACGAGCTGTTTGCGGCGTCGCCGTTCAAGCTGCCCAAGGCCGACGGGATCTACCGCCAGGGCATCGCGCGTGGATGTTTGCTCGACAAGGCGGCGCTCGGCAGTCTCGACGAGGCGCCTGCGGTATTCGGCAAGCGCATCCAATTGCTGCTCGACGCGCGGCCGCTGTTCGCCGCCGCTTCCTTCGCGGACCTGCAGCGCGCGATCGTCGATTGGTACCGCAGCGATTTTCTGGTCGCGAAGCCAGCGCGGGCATGGACCTACCTGTGCAACGATCTCATGCGCTACCTGCATTCCTACGCGGGCTGGCAACAGTTCAAGTTCGAGCGCGGCAGCGATGACAGTTGGCAGCTCAGACAGGCGAAATTCCGTACCAGCCGGCTCCTGACCTTTGCCGCCATGATGTTCGTGCTGGGTGACAGCGACCGGCGCAGCGACAAGGCCGCCTGCCTCGAGGCGCAGCTTGCCGATACGCCCCTGCAGCGGCTTTACACCATCATGCAACGCTACGACGCGGCGGCCTATCGGCAACTCGTGATGGCCTACGAAGACGCGTTTGCCCTGCTGGCCGACCCCGGCGTGCGCGCCGCCCTCGTCGCCACCGGGCCGGACGGAGATTCGCGCTTGGGCGCCGACTTCCATCCGCGTTATGAAGACATTCGCGCCGCGTCCGCGCGGCTGTCGCGCATCCTGACCGGGTTTGCAATGGCGCGACGGGCGGAGTGGGGTGAGCGCTTCTTCGAGCGCTGGCTGTTCTAGGCCGCTATTCGAAATGCACCGCGCGCGCCGGTTGAATGGCGGCAGCGCGCAAGGCCGGGTAGACGGTCGCCAGCAGGGACAGGAACAGGCTCGCGCCGACCACGCTCAGCAAGTCCTCGGCGCGCAGGTCGGCGGGCAGGTAGTCGAGGAAATAGACGTCGGAATTCAACAGGTCGATGCCGAATACCGCCTCCAGCAATTGCATGGCATTCTGACTTTCCGCGGCGCCCCAGGCGCCCAGCGCCAGGCCAAGCCCCGCACCGACCACGCCGAGCATCAAGCCCTGCGCGAGGAACAAGCCGACGATCTGCAGGCGTGTGGTGCCCACCGTGCGCAGGATCGCGATGTCGCGCGTTTTCTCGGTCACGATCATGATCATGTTGGCGGCGATGTTGAAGGCCGCCACGGCGATGATCAGCACCAGGATCACGAACATGATGTGCTTCTGCGATTTCAGCGCCAGGAAGAAGTTGCGTTCGTACTGCGTCCAGTCGACGGCACGAAAGCCCGGCCCCAGTTGTCGTGCGATTTCGCTGCTGACCAGCGGCGCCATGGCCGGGTCGTGCAGACGTGTGCGTACCCCCGAGATCGCGGCACCGACGTGGAACAGTCGACGCGCGTGATCGATGTGGGTGACGACGAGGCGCGCATCGTACTGATGCATGCCGGTATGGAAACTACCCGCCACGCGCAGTCGCTCGTAGCGCGGCGCCAGCGCCTTGCCGTACTCATCCCACTGCGGCACCACCAGCGTGACCTGGTCGCCGGCCGCCGCGCCCAGCTTCTTGGCCAGGGCCTCGCCGAGCAGCACGTCGCCGCGCGTGGCATCCAGGGCATCCAGCAGTCCGGCCGGCAGGTAGTTGGCGAGATCCGTGACCTGCGTTTCGCGGGCGGGATCGATGCCCTCGATGATGGTGCCCGTGACCTTGCCCTTGCGCGTCAACATGCCGCTGGCGCGCACGTAGGGCGACAACGCCACCACGCGCGGGTCGGCCAGGACGCGCCGCTCGAGGGCCGGCCAGTCGGCAATCAGGCCGCTGTCGCTGAGCAACACCGCGTGGGACGACATACCCAGCACATGGCGCACCACTTCGCGCTCGAAACCATTCATCACGGACAGCACGATGATCAGCGCGCCGACGCCGAGCGCGATGCCGGCGATCGAGACGAAGGTGACGAAGGACGCAAAGCGGTTGCTGCGCTTGGTGGTGATGTAGCGCAGCGCAATGAACAAGGGAAAAGGCTGAAACACGGGCGACCCGGTGGTGGCGCAAACTGCGTGGGATTATGTCACGGCCGCGGCACGATGCTGAAACAGTGGGGGGCGCATCGCTGCGCCCCCCAAAATGTCGCACTTAGAGAGGAGTGGCACGAGACTCTTGGGTAAAGCCGCGGCCTGCAACAGTCTTAGCAGCATGTGTGCCAAGCTGCCGAACGCTTATTATCAGCTGGTTAGGCGACCAGCCGTGCGGCGCCGCGCACTGTCGCTGACCGCCAGGCACAGCGCTGGTGCGCGAACACGCTAGGGGCGAGTGCGCGCCGCGAGGCGCGCGGCATGCTGTTCCCAATGCTGGCCGTCGAAGGCGGCGACCGTGACGCTCTCGAGTCCGCGCGGGTCGAGGCAACGCAGGTTGACGCTGTAGCCATCGGGATTGGAGCGCGGCACGTAGAAGGCCTTGACCCCGCAGTGTCGGCAGAACGTGTGGCGCGCGACGCCGGAGTTGAAGCAGTAGGTGGTGAGCGCGTCGTGAGCGGTGAGCAGCGTGAAGCGCGCGGCAGGCACCAGCAGGTGCAGGTAACCCGCCTTGCGGCATATCGAACAGTTGCAGTCTTCGACAATGATCTCCGGCGGCGTCATCACCGTGAAGCGTACGGCGCCGCAATGGCAGGCGCCGGCATGCTCGCGCGACGCGCCGTCCGCGGCCCGTGGGCTGTCAGCCATCGTGGAAGGCGACCTGTTCCAGAATATTCAGCGGCACGGTGTCGGCGACCGCCTGGTGAGTGGCGCGCAGGTGCACGCGCGCGACGATGCCTTCCTGGAAAGCCTCTATCCAGCGCGGCAGGCATACGCACCAACGGTCACCGGGCAGCAGGCCGGGGAAGCCCATTTCGAGGCGCGGTGTCAAAAGATCGTTGCCGCGCTGGCGCGAGAACAGCAGGAATTCCTCGCTCATTTCCACGCAGATGGTGTGTTGACCGACGTCCTCGGCGCAGGTGTTGCAGCAACCGTCGCGAAAGAAGCCGGTCAGGGGATCGAGCGAGCAGCTTTCCAGCGGCGTACCAAGCACGTTGAGGGTGACGGACATCGTGAAGGAATTTCCTGTGGCGGACGTAGAAGACGCGATGGTCAGGCTGTTCGCGTCACGGCGGCCGTGACGCAGGGGCAATGGTAGACTTCGGCTCGAGCGGCGGGCAAGGCGCCCGGGCACCGCGCCGCAAATCGTCAACCGATCAGGATGGCCGTCCTCTGTCATGCGCCTGCTGTCGCCAACATGCCTACGCCGGCTTGCGTGCCTGGTGCTGCTTGCGTGCGCGGCGCCGACGCTATCGGCGGCCGACGACACCGCGCCCGACTGGACGCTGGAGACGAGCACGGGGCGCAGCGTGCACTTTCACGATGACGCGCGCGGCGCGCCGTCGGTGTTGTTCTTCTGGGCGAGCTGGTGTCCCCATTGCGGGGCTGCGCTGCCCGCCATGGCGGCGTTACACCAGGAGTTCGCGCCACGCGGTGTGCACTTCTACGCGATGAACATCTGGGAGGACGGCGATGCGGTCGCCTATTTCAAGCGACATGGCTACCATTTGCCGTTGTTCCTGGCCGCCGACCTGGTGGCTGAAGACTATGGCGTCGAGGGCACGCCGGCGGTGATCGTGGTGGACCCCGATCTCAAGCTGCGGGATTTGAACATCGACGGCGCCGCGCCGCGCGAGATTGCCGCGTCCTTGCGGCTCTATCTCGACGCGGCATTGAACCAGGCGCCTGCGCGGACGGTCACCGAAAGGTGAGGTCCTAGGCCGCGGCCTCCAACTCGCGGTACCTGTCACAAGCAAACACGGGAGTCATGATCATGTTGGGAAGACGTAAAGCCATGAGCATGCCGGCGCCGCATGAAGCGCTGCCCGGCCGTCCAGTCTCGATGCCGGTGCCGGCACGACATTTCGTGCTCGGCACATCGCTGGTCGCGCCTTTTCCGGCCGGCAGTGAAGTCGCCTATTTCGGACTCGGTTGTTTCTGGGGCGCGGAGAAACGCTTCTGGCAGATCCCGGGGGTGTATACCACCGCGGTCGGCTATGCCGGCGGACTGACGCCCAATCCCACCTACCACGAGGTGTGCAGCGGCATGACCGGCCACAACGAAGTGGTGATGGTGGTGTTCGATAGCGCGAAGCTCGAATACGGCAGCCTCTTGAAGGCGTTCTGGGAGGCGCACGATCCGACCCAGGGCATGCGCCAGGGCAATGATCTCGGCACGCAGTACCGCTCCGGCATCTACTGCACCAGCGATGCCCAGCGCCAACATGCGCAGGCCTCGCAGGAGCGCTTTCAGCGCGCGCTGGCGGCGGCGGGCTATGGCGCCATCACCACCGAGATCCTCGACGCGCCGGCCTTCTACTACGCCGAGGAATATCACCAGCAATACCTGGCCAAGAATCCGGACGGCTATTGCGGCCTGGGCGGCACCGGCGTGCGCTGTTCGGACGGCTGAGACCTCACACCGCCAGCGGCAGACGGCGCTGGCGCCTGCCGGTGAGGCGTGCGAGCGCGTTGGCGACCGCCGGCGCGATGGGTGGCACGCCGGGCTCGCCGATGCCACCCGGCGCGTCCGCACTGTCCAGCACCTGCACCTCGATGGTCGGCGTCCGTGCCAGGTCAAGCACGCGGTAGTCGGAAAAATTGCGGCGCTGGATGCGGCCCTCTTCGTAGGCGGCGTCGCCATGCAGCGCCGCCGTCAAACCGAACACGATGCCGCCTTGCATCTGCGCGACGACGGTATCGCGATGGATCACGGTGCCGCACTCGACCACGCACCACACGCGATGCACGCGTATTTCTTGCGCTTCAATCGCCACCTCCGCAATCTGCGCCACGACCGCGCCAAAGCTCTCGTGCAGCGCGAGGCCGCGTGCCCGGCCCGCCGGCAACGGCGCGGACCACGGCGTTTCCAACGCTTTGAGGACCCGGTATTCGCGGCTGTCGGCGGCGAGGTGAGCAAGGCGGAACGCCAACGGATCGCTGCCGGCTGCGGCGGCCATTTCATCCATGAAACACTCGGTGAAGAACGCGTGCTGCGAATGACCGACGCTGCGCCAGAAGCCGACCGGCAGCGCCAGCGCGTGCCGTGCATGTTCGACGCGCCGATGCGGCACCGCGTAGGCCAGCCACGCCGCGCCTTCGACATTGGTGCGATCGGGGCCGGCCAACGGCAAGCGCGGAAAAGTGCGGCCGATCACCGCGTGGTTGACGGACGGCGAGGCGATGCGGTTCAGCCACGCATGCAGCTTGCCGCCATCGTCCAGGCGTGCGCTGAAGCGCGACAACACCGGCGGGCGGTAGGTGTCGTGCTGGATGTCCTGCTCGCGGGAGTAGATGAGCTTGACGGCCTTGCCGGGCTGCGTGCGCGCGATGGCGATAGCGCGCAACATCACGTCTGCTTCGACGCGACGGCCAAAGCCGCCGCCCAGCAGCGGCGTATGCAGTGTGACCTTGTCGTGGGCGATGTCGAGCGCGTCGGCCGCCAGCAGGCGCAACAGGTCGGGCGCCTGGTTTCCGCACCAGATCTCGGCGCCATCGTCGCGCACGCGCACCGTGCAGTTCATCGGTTCCATGCAGGCGTGGGCCAGCGGCGGCACCTGGTATTCGGCGCTCACCATGCCTGCGCCCATGACTTCGGCCAGCGCGTCGCCGCGCTCTTCGTAGACCGCGCCGTCGCCGTCATCGAGCGCCTGCGCATACTCGGCCATGACGGTGGCGGTCGATTGCGCGCCATGCTCGCCGTCATCGAATTGCGGGGGCGTGGTGTCGAGGGCCCGCTCCGCGAGCCACCAGCTCTGCGCGACCACCGCCACGGCGTCATCGCTGACCACCACGCCGGTGACGCCCGGCGCCGCCAGCAAGGCTGCGCGGTCGACCTTGGCGACGCGGCCGCCGAACACCGGCGCGATGCGAATCGCCGCGTGCAGCATGTCGTCCACGACCACGTCGATGCCGAAGCGCGCGGCGCCCGTGACCTTGTCCGGCAGGTCGAGGCGCGGTGGTGACTGGCCGATCAGGCGATAGGCAGTGCGCGGCTTGAGGCCGACGTCACGCGGCGCGTCGAGCCGCGCGGCATCGGCGGCGAGTGCGCCGTAGCCCAGGCTGCGGCCACTCGCGGCGTGGATCACCGTGCCGTCGCGCGTATCGAGTTCCGTGCCGGGCACTTGCAGTCGTGCGGCGGCAGCGGCGAGCAACATGGCGCGCGCCGCCGCGCCGGCGGTGCGCATGGGCAGCCATGCGTCGCGCACGCTGCTGCTGCCGCCGGTGACCTGCAAACCCAGTACGCGCGCGCCGCGTTCGAGCACGAAGCGTCCGCCGCGCGCCACGGCGCCGTGATCGTGATCGGCCAGCGGCAGGCTCGATACCAGCGCCGCGATGTTGGCGTACACCTTGGCTATCGGCGCCTGCTCGACGGCCACCATGGCCCACGGCACATCGAGTTCCTCGGCGACCAGCATCGGCAGCGAGGTATACACGCCCTGGCCCATTTCGGCGCGCGGCACGGCCACCGTCACGCGCCCGTCGGTCGCGATGCGCAGCCAGGCATTGAGCGCGGTTTCGCCCGTCACGGCGTCGAGCACGGAACGTGCGCCGAGCAGATCGCGGGGCTTCATTACTCCGTATCCAAGCACCAGGCCACCGCCGAGCGCGATGCCGCTCAACAGGAAACGTCGGCGCGACATGCTCATGGCTATGGGTGGCGGCGGCGCGTGCCGCGGGAGCGAGGCTTGTGCATGGCTTCACGCTAAACACCCGCGTGCGCCCTGTCCAGCGTAACGCGCGATGGACAAGGCCGCGCCGCCGCACCAAGATCCGGTCCTCCTCGCGCAGGGTCACTTCGATGAGCAATCAAACCTGGAATCCCACCGATTACAGTCGTCATGCGAGTTTCGTGGTCGACATGGCCGCCGACATGGTCGACCTGCTCGCGCCGCGTGCCGGCGAGCGCGTACTGGATCTCGGCTGTGGCGACGGCGCGTTGACCGTCAAGCTGCTGCCCCATGGTTGCACGGTGGTGGCCGTCGACAGCAGCGCCGAGCAGGTCGGCGCGGCACGCGCGCGCGGGCTCGATGCGCACGTGGTCGACGGTGAGCGGCTGGGCTTCAAGGACGAATTCGACGCCGTGCTGAGCAACGCCGCCTTGCATTGGATGAAACGTCCCGCCGCCGTCATCGACGGCGTGTGGCAGGCGCTGCGCCCGGGCGGGCGTTTCGTTGCCGAGATGGGCGGCGCCGGCAACGTCGCCACCGTGCTGGAGGCGGTGAGCGCCCAGTTGGCGACGCGCGGCATCGATGCCACGGCTTGGAGTCCGTGGTATTTCCCGACCCCGGAAGCCTATCGCGAACTGCTGGAAAGCCGCGGCTTCGTGGTCGATTCGATGATCCTGTTTCCGCGGCCGACGCCGCAGGCCGGCGACGTGGTGCATTGGCTGCGGCTGTTCGCGCAGTCGTTTGCCGCGCCGTTGCCGGCCGACGAGCGCGAGGACTTCTATGCCGCGCTGGCCGAGCGCCTGGCGCCGCGTCTGCGCAACGACGAAGGGCGCTGGATCCTCGATTACGTGAGACTGCGCTTCACCGCGCACAAACCGTCTTGAGGGCTGGTGCCGCCGCCGGCAAGCACGCCGCGGCTCACACCGCGATCATCAGGCGCTCGACGTGGGCGCTCACGCAATCGCCGAGGCGTTCGAGGTTGTAGCCGCCCTCCAGCACCGACAGCAAGCGGCCGCCGGCATGTTGGGCGGCCACTTCCATCAGGCGCTCGGTCATCCAGCGAAAGCACTGGGTGCTCAATTGCACATCGGCAAGCGGATCGTCACGGTGGGCGTCGAAGCCCGCGGAGATGATCACGCATTCGGGCTTGAAGTGATCGAGCTTGGGCAGGATCTCTTCGAAGAAGGCGCGCTCGTAGGCGCTGTCGGTGGCGCCGGCCGGCATCGGGCAATTGAGCGTCGCGCCGCGGCCACGACCACTGCCGGTTTCGTAGGCGGCGCCCGTACCGGGGTAGTAGGGATATTGATGGGTGCTGACGTACAGCACCGACGGATCTTCCTCGAAGCTGTGCTGGGTGCCGTTGCCGTGGTGCACGTCCCAGTCGACGATCGCCACCTTGTCCAGGCCATGCCGGCGTTGAAGGTAGCGCGCCAGGATCGCGACGTTGTTGAACAGGCAGAAGCCCATGGCGGCTTCGCGTTCGGCGTGGTGGCCCGGCGGACGCAGCAGCGCAAAGCCGTTGTCGATGTGCCCGGCCACCAGCGCATCGGCCAGCGCCAGGGGCGCGCCGGCGGCGAGCAGCGCCACCTCGTAGGTATGTTCGCAAATGGCGACATCCGGCGTGTCGAGGTAATGCGCGCCCGCCGCGCAGGCGCGCGCCGCGCGCCGCACATAGGCCAGCGAGTGCGTGTTCTCGATGATGGCGAGATCGGCCGGCATGGCTTCGACACGATGCAGGTCGGCGTAGCCGGCGTGCTCGGCAAGCGCCGTGCGGACAGCGCCGATACGCGCCGCGGTTTCGGGGTGATGGGCGCCGGTGTCGTGGGTGAGAAAGCGGTCGTCGTCGATGAGGCCGGTGGCCATGAGCTGCGGCTCCTGTGCGCAATGGGGGCGATGCTAGCGCAGGCCTTGCCTGCTTGTAAGATGCGCTCACGACCCGGGCTTTCAACGAGCACGCCATGGCCAGCACCTTTCCCGACTTCATCCCCGAGCACCTCGTGGTGCTCTCCATCGGCATCAATCCTTCGCCGCATGCGCTGCGTATGGGCTATCCCTTCGCTTTCGCGCGCAATCGCTTCTGGCCGGCGCTGAACGGCTCGCGACTGGTGCATGCCGCGCTCACGCCCGGCATCGCCGCCATCACCGAACTCGGCGTCCGCCATGGCATGGGCTTCACCGATGTCGTGAAGCGCGCCACGCCGGGTATGAAGGGTTTGCGCGCCGCCGATTACGATCGCGACGCGCCGCTGCTGCGTGACAAGATCCGACGTTACAAGCCGGCCCTGTTGTGGTTTCACGGCAAGGTCGCGGCGCGCGAATTCCTGACGCGCGTGGACCGCGCGTGGCCCGATCCCGAGTGGGGCGAACAGCGCGCGGAAGTGGAGGGCGCGCGCGTCTATGTCAGCCCCAACCCGAGTCCGGCCAACGCCAGCTATTCGGTGGCCGACCTGATTGCTTCCTACGACGGTCTGGCCGCGCTGCGCGCGCGGCTCGGGGTTTGACGCGGTCTTGCGCCGCGCTTAGCGGTTGGCAGCGGCGGGTGTGGCCACGCTGGTCTTGGCGGCGGGCTTGGCGTTGCGATCGTTGTCGACCAGGCGCTTGTCGGTGGTGTCGGCATAGATCCAGTCGGTCAACACGTTGCCGGCTTCGGTCAGGATCACGTCGAGCGCCTTGTCCTTGTCATCGGGTTTGCGGAATTCGTCCTCTTCCTCGTCGCCCTCGGGCGTGACGGCGTCGGCCGGCAGGGGCGGCAGGCCGCGCGCCTGGCGGATCTGGTTTTCGCGGGTACGCTGATCGGCGCGCGCCTTGTCGTGTTCGGCGCGGCGTTTGTCCTCACGCAGCGACAGCGATTTTTGCGCCTGCGCATCGCTCACCGCGCGCTCGGTGGCAAGCAGGGCCTGGAACGCCGAGTCGCTGGCAATGCGCTTGTCCAACTGCTTGCGCACGGTGGCGACGCGGTCGGTGGAATAGGCGACGGCCGTGAAGCGTGCCGGATCGATGGCCGCCCACGGCAGGGCATTGTCGAGTGAGCGCTCGCCGTGTTCATCGTCGCCCATCACGGTCGGGAACGGCACGTCGGGTATCACGCCCTGGTACTGGGTGCTGCTGCCGCTGACGCGGAAGAATTGCGCGATGGTGGCCTTGAGCTGGCCGAGCTTGCCGTTCATGGTCTGGTCGTAACGGTTCAGGTCGACCAGGTTCTGCACCGTGCCTTTGCCGAACGTCGGCTCGCCGACCACCATGCCGCGGTGATAGTCCTGGATGGCGCCGGCGAAGATCTCCGAGGCCGACGCGCTGTTGCGATCGACCAGCACCGCCAGCGGCCCCTTGTAGAACACCTGCGGCTCGGTGCTGCGCTCGACCTGCACTCGGCCCTGCGAATCGCGCACCTGCACCACCGGCCCCGGGCCGATGAACAGACCGGTCAACTCCGTTGCTTCGGTCAGGGAGCCACCGCCGTTGGCGCGCAGATCGATCACCAGGCCTTCGACCTGCTTGGCCGTGAGTTCGTCGATGATCTTGCGTACATCGCGGGTGGTGCTGCGATAGTTTTCGTCGCCTGCGCTGCGCGCTTCGAAATCCATGTAGAAGGTCGGCAGGGTGATGATGCCGATCTTGGCAACGCCACTGCCGCGCTTGACGTCGATGACGGTGCCCTTGGCGGCCTGTTCCTCGAGCTGGATGGTGTTGCGCGTGATGGCGACAATGGTGGTCGGGCCGCCGAGGGCCGTGCCCTTGGGCAGCACCTGCAGCCGCACCACGGAATTCTTGGGACCGCGAATGAGTTCCACCACGTCGTCGAGACGCCAGTCGATGACGTCGACTATCGGTCCCTTGTCGTCTTGGCCGATGCCGACGATACGATCGTCCGCGTGCAGCTTGCCGCTCAGATCGGCTGGGCCGCCCGGCACCACCTCGCGCACGACCGTCAGTTCGTTGTCGCTCTGCAGCACCGCGCCTATGCCTTCCAGCGACAGGCTCATGCGGATCTTGAAATTCTCCGAGGTGCGCGGTGAGAAGTAGGCGGTGTGCGGGTCGATGGCCGTGGTGTAGGCAATCATCAAGGTCTGGAACACGTCTTCACTGTTCAACTGTGCGGTGCGACGCACGAGGCCGTCGTAGCGCTTCTTGAGCGTGGTGGTGATGTCGCCAGCCGCCTTGCCGGCCAGTTTGAGTGACAGGATGTCGTTCTTCACGCGCTTGCGCCACAGCTCGTCGAGCTCGGCGGTGTCCTTGGGCCACGCTGCGTTCTTGCGATCGAATTCGAAGGATTCATCGGCTTTGAAATCGAACTTGCCGTCGACCGCCTTGATGGCGTAATTGACCCGTTCGCCCAAGCGCTGGCGAAAACGCACGAACATGTCGAACAGTGGATTCAGGCTGGAACTGCGCAGATAATCGTCGACACGCGTGGCGTGCTGTTGAAACTCGTCGATATCGGCCTGGGTGAAGTAGCTGCGCGCGGGGTCCAGGGAGTCGATGTAGCGGTCCAGGATCTTCTTCGACAGCGCGTCGTCGAGTGGCACGTTGCGATAGTGATAGTTGCTGATGAGATGCGTGATGAGATGGGTCGAGCGACGGTGCTCCGGACCGGGCTTGAGATCCTCGAGCGCCACCACGGGAGCATTGGCCCAGCTTGCGGCACTGAAGAGCGCCGCCAGCAAGAGGGACAGAAGTAGGGTGGTCGCTTGTCTCATAAATTACCGCAGGGTTCGCGAGGCGATTGGGTTACGCGGTCGACACCGCGGGCCTAGTCTAGCGTATTTGTTGCAATTTCCAGTATAAAACCTTGTTCTGCACAGCCTTGGACGTCGACAGTTTGACCCCGTTCCCACTCATGCCCGTTCCTCTCGCGATGACCCGGGCGCGCCATGCGCGGCATGCGCAAGGTGGACCCGCGCGTGGCTGAGATCCGCCACGGCGAGTTCCGGTTCATTGCCTCGCAGGCCGAGCTCGAGGCACTGTGCGCGCAACTGCGTGGCGTGCCGTGGCTGGGACTCGACACCGAGTTCGAGCGCAGTCGTACCTTCTACGCCGAACTGTGCCTGGTGCAGATAGCGGCACCGGACGTGCTGGTCTGTATCGACCCGTTCGCGGTCGAGTCCTTGGCGCCGCTCATGGATGTCTTGGCCAGCGATGCCGCGCGCAAGTTCCTGCACGCGGCGCGGCAGGACCTCGAAGTGCTGTTCCACATCGACGGCCGCCTGCCGGCGGCGCTGCTCGACACGCAGGTGGCGGCCGGCCTGGCGGGCTTCGCCGACAACATCGGCTACGCCGATCTGGTGCAGCAGCTGTTGGCGGTCGGCCTCGACAAGTCGCAGACGCGCACCGACTGGCGGCAGCGCCCGCTGACCGCGGCGCAACTCGACTACGCGGCCGCCGACGTGTTGCACCTCGCACCGCTGACTGAATTATTGGAAGCGCGCCTTGACGCGCTCGGCCGCGGCGCGTGGCTGGCGGAGGATTGCGCTGCGTTGCTGGCACCCGAACAGTACCGGCAAGCGCCGGAACTTGCCTGGCAGCGATTGCGGGGCCTGGCCAACCTGGCGCCCGCCGCACAGGCGCGCGCGGTGGCCTTGGCGGCGTGGCGCGAGAGCACCGCGCAGGGTCGCAACCTGCCGCGCGGCTGGGTGTTGAAGGATGACGAACTCATGGAACTCGCCGCCAACGTGCCGGCCAACGTGAAAGCGCTTGCCGCGCAGTTGCCGAGCAACGGCAATGTGCGGCGTCACGCCGAGGCGCTCATCGAACTGTTGCACGCCGCGCCCGGCGCCGCACCGGCAATGGCCTCGAAACGTCTGACGGCAAGCGGCCGCGTGCATTTGAAACGCCTGTCGGCCTGCGCCCAATCGCTGGCCCAGCAGCTCGGTATCGCTGCTTCAATCCTGGTCACACGTCGCGAGCTGGAAATGCTTACCTCGGACGAACTTCCGCCGCGACTGCGCGATGGCTGGCGCGGCGCCCAGCTGGCGCCGCTGGTGGCGCTGCATGCCGACACGCGCGTCGACGGTCTGTGGGAGCACTGAGCGCGGCCGGTGCAGGTCGACGGACGCTGGCGGCGGCGTCCCTGCTGTGGGCATCGCTGGCGGCGGCGCTCGATGATGCGACGCTGCTGATGAGCCCGCGGCCGCTGCTGCCCGCGTGGCTGCGGGTGGTCGAGGCCAGCATCGTGATTAACGCCGATAGCATCGAATGGCGGGGTCACGAGCTCAGGGACGTCGAACTCCCCGCGACGCTGCATGGCGGCGCCCTGGAAGTGCAGGGTGCGAGCGCGCGCCTGGCGGGCGGCCAAGTACGCATCGGCGCCAGGCGCGATGCCGAGGGCGCGGCCACGCTCGACCTCAGCGCCAGCCATGTCATCCTCGGCGAACTGGCGGCGCTGCGTCCCTTCGTGAGCGGCGTGCCGGTGGACGTCGAAGCGCAGCTGCGCGGTGATGGCGCCAGCGCCCATGCGTTCGCGGCCTCGGCCAGCGGCCGCGTGCAGTTGCGCAATACCGGTAACGGCATCGTCCGTCATGGCTTCGAGGAGGTGGGCGACAACCTCGTCTACCACTTCATCAGCGCCTTCGAAGTGTTCCGTCGCGCCGGAACCGATGCCTATCTCGAATGCGTGGCGCTGGACCTGCCGTTCGCCAATGGCGTGGCGCGGGCCAGGAAATCCATGGAGCTGCGCACCAAGCGCTTGTGGGTGCGCGGTGGCGGCACCATCGATCTCAGGGACGAGAGCATCGACCTGGTGTTCAAACCGGAAACGCGCGGTGCGCTCAAGCTGCAAAGCCTGAAAGTGGTCGAGCGGGTCAGGGTGCGCGGTGCGCTCGGTTCGCCCGAGGTGATCCTGGACAGCGCCCACCTGGTGGGGCGCGCCGCGCGCCTCGGTCTCGACGTCGCCAATCTCGGCGGCGGCGCGGTGTTCAATCGGCTGCTGAAACGCAAACCGGCGCCGGGCCTGTGCGCGGGTGCCCTGGCCGCGCCGCTTACAAGGCCTTGAGGCGCCGATAGGCGAACATGACCATGCGTAACAGCATGAGGCCGTGCCGAAAGCGCGAGATCTGGGTCTCGCCATAGCGCCGCGCCGCGTAGCGGATCGGGATCTCGAGGGTTTTGAGATTCATCTTGGCGGCGCCGAAGATGAGGTCGAAGTCGCCGAACGGATCAAAGTCGCCGAAATAGCCGCGATTGGCCTTGAGCGTCGCGTAGTCGTCGCGGCGCAGCACCTTGGTGCCGCACAGCGTGTCGGTGATGCGCTGGTTGAGCAGCCAGCTGAACATCACCGAGAAGCACCAATTGGCGAGCAGGTTGAGAAAACGCATGGCGTCTTCCTCGATGGGATAGACCAGCCGCGAGCCCTGCACGTATTCGCCCTCGCCACTGGCGATGGCATCGAAGAACTTGCCGAGGTCCTCGGGCGGCACCGTGAGATCGGCGTCGAGGATCATCAGCACCTCGCCGCGCGCGGCGTCGAAGCCTTTCCACACCGCGTCAGCCTTGCCGATGCCGTCCTGGCGCAGCACCTTGATGTCCCATTGGCCGTGGTAGAGATCGCGCACCCGCAACGCTTCCTCGTAGGTGTGATCGCTGCTGTGTCCTTCGACGAAGATGATCTCGATATCGGCGCAGAAGCGCGGCATGCGTTCGATGGCGGGCGCGATGTTGCCGCGCTCATTGCGACACGGGATGACCACGCTCGCCGAGC
Organism: Pseudomonadota bacterium; assembly: GCA_016719885.1. Lineage (NCBI taxonomy): Bacteria > Pseudomonadati > Pseudomonadota > Pseudomonadota bacterium. Next base: position 410,094 of record JADJYF010000001.1, read on the forward strand.
GTGGCCGCTCGCGCGCGGCGTTCAAGGAACGCGCCACCACGTAGTTGCGCAGGCACAAGCGTCGCACGCCCGGCAGCGTGCCGATGTAGCGATTGACCAGCGGCCCGATGCCGCCGAGATGCTTGGGCAGCAATTGCCGCCAGTCGCGCCGCAGCACCTGGAAGCCGGCGAGATTGAGCAGCGCCGAGATGTCGTCGGTGGACAGCACGTTCTGCGGCTCCGAGGGCATCTTGCGCGACAACAGTTCGGCGACGCGCAGCAGCGGCTCCCAGAAATAGGCGTAGTAGGCCACCACCACCCGCGTGTGCGGCGTGCACAGGCGATGCAGCCGGCTGAAGCTGCGCTGGATGTCGTCCAGCGAGCCGATGGTGTCGGCGATGACGATGAAATCGAAAGGGCCCTGCAGCTGGTCCTGCCAGCCATCCTGTTCGACGTCGGCCTCGACGAAATGCAGTTGCGGATGATTGGCGCGTGCCTCGCGCACCATCGCCGCGCTGAAGTCGACGCCGACGCCGTAAGCAGGCGCGAGGGCGGCGAGCGTGGCGCCGGTCGCGCAGCCGATCTCGAGCACGCGCGCGCCCTCGGGGATCAGGAAGCGCAGGTAGCGGGTGTCCTCGGCGTGAAAATAGGCCGAGCGCGCGCGCCAGCGCTGACGCTCGCCGGCAAGGCGCTCGGACAAGGCCTTGATGCGCGCTTTGCGATCTGAAACGGCGCTGGTGGTGGTCATGGGGCTGCTCATGGGGCGGTCAGGAACTCGCGGTGGTGGTCGGCAGGAACAGCAGGTCGGCGTAGCCACGCGTGGCCAGCCACGCACAGGCAGCGGCCGTGGTGAGCGGCGCCGACAGCCCTTCGCCGTCGAGACGGTGCATGCGATAGCCGTGACCCTGCACTTCGTCGAGCAAGTCAGCGGCGCTGCTCGCGTAACGACGCAGGTTCATCTCATCGACTTCCACGTACAGCGCCGGGCGCCAGCGCGCCAGCGTTTGGCGCGCGCCGGCCAGCACCAGCGCTTCGGCGCCCTGCACGTCTATCTTGATCAAATCGACGCGCGTCAGCGCACGCCGCGCGACTTCGGCGTCGAGGGTGGTAAGGCGAACGGCGAGGCCGGCGTCGGCGAGCTTGTGGTCGCCCGGGTGATAGGGATTCAAGGCGAGGTGCGCGGTGCCGACGTGGTCCGCCGCCGCCGCGGCGATGACGTCGACCTCGCAGTCCGGCCGCGCCGCCGCCAGCGCCTCGCGCAGATGCGCGAGGTTGGCCGGTTCCGGTTCCAGCGCCAGCAGCTGGCCGCCGGCGCCCAGCCAGCGCGCGAACTTGAGGGTGAAGAAGCCGACGTTGGCGCCGACGTCGATGACGACGCCCGCCGTCGGCACCCACGGCGCGAGCTGCTCGGCGTCGCGCGCCTCGAAGACACGCTTGTAATGCCGGTAGGCGCGCAGGAACAGACGCTGCGCCCACGCTCGACGCAGCACGCCGCTATCGACGGCGAGGCGATAGACGGTGAGCAACAGTTTTGCGACAGGTGTGCTCATGGCACGACGCGTCGCCGCCAAACGCGATGCGTGAATCGCGCCAATGGGCCGCCAGCTACGAGCGCGCGCGGGGCTGTGGCAGAATCGTGCCGTGCAGCGGCGGACAGGGAAGGTGCCCGGGTGTCCGGCGCGCCGGCACCGACGCCGTTCGTCCCACCCCACGAGGCATGATGCGGAAGCTCCACTACGCGCTGCTCCTGGTGGCGCTCCTGATCGGCGCGGGCGTGCGCATCAACGGCATCGAGTGGGGCCTGCCCGACCGCGTCCATGCCGCTTACTCCTATCATCCCGATGAAGCCTCGTTGTTGGAATGGGCGTCGGATCTTTACCACGGCAGGACAATAAGCAAGCAATTCATCTACGGCGGCACTTTTTACCTGTCGACCCTCGAAGCGGGCAGCCGTTTGAGCGCCGCACTGGTCGATGGCCGCGAGGTGTCGTTGCGCGATCGCATGGGGATGGCGCGCGCCGGCAGCGCGCTGTTCGCGGTGCTCGCCATCGCGGTGACCTACGCGGCGGGCGCGACCTTGTTCACGCCGTGGGCGGGCGCGTGGGCGGCGCTGATCCTGGCGCTCGCGCCCGGACATGTGCTCGCCGCCCAGGCGGCGCGCCCCGATGCCTTGTTCACCCTGCTGCTGGCCTTGAACCTGTGGTGCGCGGCGCGCCTCTTGCGCGGCATGGGCTCGAAGCCCTGGCATCTGGCCGCGGCCGGCGTCTTGCTCGGCGTGTCGGTAGCCACGCGCTTCCCTGCTGCGTTGTGGTGGCTGGGCTACGCGGCGGCGCTGCTGATGGCCGCGCGCGTGCCCGGCCAACGCCGACACGCATGGCTTGCGTCCTTGGCTGTCATCAGTGGCATCGCGCTCGTGGCCTACGCGCTGGCGAGCCCGCACAGCCTGCGTCACGGCGCGGTCTTGCTCGACGGTCTCGCCACGCAATTCAACTACCAGCGCGCTACGACGCCGGGTGCGCACGGTGGCGTACTGGCCTACGGCGGACGCGTGATGGCCGAGGCCATCGGTATCGCCTGCTACGTGCCGCTCGTGCTGGCGTTGCTGTACGCGTTGCTGAGACGCGAGCGCGCCGACGGTCTGCTGGCGGTGTTCGCGCTGCCGTATTTCGTTTCGCTCACGACTTCGCAGTGGGTGGTGGTGCGGTACTTCGTGCCGCTGTTGCCGCTGCTCGCGATCTGGACGGGTGCACTGCTGGCGCGGGCACTGGCGGGCGGGGCGAGCTGGCGCGCGCTCGGCCTCGCGCTGGCAACCTTCGCGCTCGGCGTCAATGCGCTCACGCTGGTGGTGTACGGCCAGGCGCTGCGCGCGCCCGATACGCGCGATCGCGCGCTGGCGTGGCTGGCCATGCATGCGCCGGAGGCGACGCGCATCGGTGTGCTGCAGGCCTACGACGGCGACGTGTTCTTCCATCCGCCGGCCATCGCGCGTTATCGCTGGAGCGCCTGCGTGCTCGGCGCCTGCGAGCCGGCGCGCTTCTTCGACTCGGACGCCGAGTTGTTCGTGGTGGCCGATACCTACCTGGTCGACGTCAACGTCGCCGGCCAGGCCTGGCACGTGGCGCGGGCGCTGGCGGCGCGTGATGACCTCGAAATCGTGGCGCGCTTCGCGCCACTGGCCGACTGGCGGGGCTACGACATCCGGCCCCAGTTCCAGAGCCAGGACATGCACGACGCCTTGACCACCCTGACCGTCTACCGACGCCGCGCCGGCGCCGCCGTCCGCGCCCGGCACTAGGGCTTGAGGTAGTTCGGCAGTTCCTTGTCGAAATTGGGGTGCGAGAGTTGCAGCACGTTGAGATCGAAGCTCGGCAGGATGTCGCCCTTGGACTGGCGTTCGAGCAGGAAGTGAAAGGCAGCATCGATGCACGCGGTGGGCGTGACCTTGCCGCCGGTCAGGCGCTGGTAGGTGGCCTCGCTCAAGGTCACGCGGTGGTGGGTGCGTCCGGCGCTGTCGGACACCACCACGCTGAACACCATGAAGGCCCCCTCGTTGGCCTTCTGCTCGACTTCAATCATCGCGCTCACACGCTGCGCGGGAACGCAAGGTTTGGCACGGCGGCGGGACGAGGGGGCATCGGGATTATTCCTTGACGATGTCCAGCAGTTCGATTTCGAACACCAGCGTTTCGTTCGGGCCGATCACCGCGCCCGAGCCGTTCACGCCGTAGGCGAGCTCCGGCGGGATGGTCACCAGCCAGCGCGCGCCGACCTTCATCAGCGGCAGGATCTTGCTCCAGCCTTCGATCACGCCATTGACCGGGAAGGTGACGGGCTTGCCTTCGCGCTTGGAGCTGTCGAATTCGCGGCCGTCGACCAGCTTGCCGGTGTAATGCACCTTGACCGTGCTGTCGGCAGTGGGCTGGGCGCCGGTACCTTCGCGCAGCACTTCGTATTGCAGGCCGTCGGGTAGGGTGGTGACGCCCTTCTTGGCCTTGTTCTTGTCCATGTAGGCCTTGCCCTTGGCGAGGTTTTCGCCGGCTTGAGCCTTCTTCTTCTCGCCCGCCTTCTGCGCGGCGCTGCGCAGCGCCGTGTCCATGGCCTCGGCCGACAGGCGCGGTTCCGAGCCGGCCAACGCGTCCTTGATGGCCATGTACACGGCATCGGCGTCCAACGGCGCGCCCTGGCGCATCATGCTCTGGGTGAAATTGATGCCGAAGGCGTAGCTGAACTTCTCGGCGTCAGTTTCGAGCGAGGTGCCGACCGCGAAGACCGAAGTGCTGGTGACGGCGATGCCGGCGGCAAGGAGAAATCGTTTCATGGAATGCCTTTGCATGAGGGATGGGAGGGCGCGATCTTCCCATACCTGCCCCGATCTTGATATGCCGGGCCGACGGCGAGGCTCACGCCGCCTGGCGATGGATGCGCTCGGCGGGCACGTGGCGGGCGAGTTCGGCGGCGCACCAGTCGACCAGCGCGTCGGCATCGGCGCCGTAACTGACGAGCCCGTCGCGCGCGCTCTCGGCCAGCGCGAACAGGCTTTCGTCGGGATGCAGGCGCGCGATGCCACGCGCCTGGTCGCGCGGCAGGCGCAGCGCGCCCACCGTCACCGAGTGCAGGCGCCGGCCGTCGACGGCGGCGAACACGGTGTCGAAGAACGCGCGGTGCACGGCTTCGAAATCCGCCACCGGCAACACCGGATCGAAGCGCAGGCCTATTGGCCAGCCATGCGCCTGCAGGCGCACGATGGCGGCGAGGCGCGCGGCCAGGCTCGGCGTGCGCGCTTCGAAGGCGTCGACAACCGTTGTCGGGTTCAAGGAAAACGCACACACACAGCGCGCCACCGGCGGCCGCTTCAACAGGCCGCGGATCTGCGTGCTCTTGGTGCGCAGTTCCAGCCACGCGTTGGGAATGCGCGCGCAGGCATCGATGAAGGTCTCGGCGAAGCCGCTCAGCGGCTCGAGCGCGAGGCTGTCGCAATCGTAGCCCGAGAACAGCCAGCACGCGGCGTCGCTCGCGGCGCAGCGCGCTTCGATGTCGGCGATGAAGTCCTCGTAGTTGACGAACAGTACGTAGTGGGCCGAGCGGAACATGCCCTGCAGGAAGCAATATCGGCAGTCGTACAGGCAGTTCAGCATGTGCGAGAAGTAGAACGCCGGCGCGGCGCTGAAGCCGTAGCCTTGCGGCACCGGCAGCAGGCGGCGGCCGTGCTTGGCGGCCAGGATCAGGGCCGGGTGCGCCTTTTGCAGGCGGAAGTTCTGGTTGTGGCGATTGAACACTTCGCCGTAGCGTTCGCAGCCCACCACGTGGCGCGGCCGGACCCGTTCCAGGATACGCGCGGTGCGCGGGTGATCGAGCACCTCGCGCTCGACATAGACGGTTTCGATCACCGCGTGCGCGCCGCCGGCAAGGGCAGGGCGTCGACTTCCTCACGCAACCGCGCCAACAGCGCGGAAGCGTCGCGGCAAGAGACCAGTGAAGACAGGTCAGGCGTGGCCTGCGCGGTCAGCAAGGCGCGCCGCTGCAAGAGCTGACGCAGCTGCAGGGTTTGCGCGTGGGTGAAATGCCAACGCGCGAGCAAGGCCTCGGCGCCGGTGTCGGTGGCGATCACCGGCAGGAACAGCAGGCTCGGATACCACGCGCCTTCGCGGCCGTGGTGGGTGATGCGCGCCGCCAGCAGCGGCGTGCCGACGGCATGACTTACGTGCCCGGCGATGCCGAGATTGAGCCACATGTGATCGCCGCCGGCGTCGGCGAGGCCGGCGGCGTAGCCGACCGCCGCGGCACTGGCATGGCTGCCGACGCCCGACACCACGACCCGCGCCGGCCCATCGCCATACACGCGAAACGGCCGTTCGCGCCGCAGGGCCAGGCGCCAATGGCCGACCAGCGCCTGTGCCTCGCTGGGCAGCGCACACACCACGGTGATGGCGGGCAGGGCGCTCAACGCGGTTGCGCGACGAAGCCGAAGCGGGCCGCGACCTCGGCCCGTGCCAGGCGCGCCAAGGGCAGCACGTGCTCGCGCCACAAGAGGGCGCGCGGCACGTCGTCTTCGTCGCACTCGATGAGGCTTTCGCAGCTCGCCAGGTCGCGGTCGTCCAACAGGCCGATGCCGAGCGAGGTGCGCAGCAGCAGGTTGCCTTCGTCATCCTGGTAGACCGCCGCGAGATCGCGGGCCGCCATGCCGGTATGGGTGAGGAAGGTCTGGTCCGGCTGCCAGCGATAGATCCAGGGTGTGTAGTCGAGGTCGACGAACACCTGCTGCGGGCCGTTCTGCACGTACCAGCGGCCGCTGTCGTCGGCGCGGTAGTGGCGTGACAAAAAAGCCTGGGCGCGCGGATGGCGGATGACCTCGCCCTGGATGCGCCATGCGCCGCGCAGGTCCAGCGACAGCCAGCCAAAGCACTGCGGCACGTCCGGCCACTTGGCCATGGCGCGCACCACGTCGTCGTCGAAGGCCGGCCATGGCAGGTCCTGCTCGGTCACGGTAGTTCACTCACCACTTCGACCATGGCGCTGGTCAGCTGCGTGAGTTCCTCATCGCTGATGATGTAGGGCGGCATCACGTACACGAGCTTGCCGAAAGGCCGCAGCCACACGCCGCGGCGAACGAAGGCGTGGGGAATGCTGCGCATGTCCACGGGGCGCTCGAGTTCGATGACGCCGATGGCGCCGAGGCAGCGCACGTCCGCCACCTGGCGCAGCGTGCGACAGGGTTCCAGGCCGCGCGCGAGGGCAGTCTCGATGCGATGCACGTTGCCCGACCAGTCACTGTCCAGCACCAGTTGCACGCTGGCGCGCGCGCAGGCGCAGGCCAGCGCGTTGGCCATGAAGGTCGGACCGTGCATGAACACGCCCGGTTCGGCGCTGCAGATGGTATGCGCGACTTCGCTCGACACCAGGGTCGCGGCGAGCGTCATGTAGCCACCGGTCAAGGCCTTGCCGAGACACAGGATGTCGGGCGTGACGTCGGCATGCTCGCAGGCGAACAGGCGACCGGTGCGACCGAAGCCGGTGGCGATTTCATCGGCGATGAGCAGCAGGCCGAATTCGTCGCAGATCTGGCGCACGCCGGCCAGGTAGGACGGATGGTAGAACCACATGCCGCCGGCGCCCTGCACGACAGGTTCGAGAATGATGGCGGCGAGGCTGTCGGCATGGAACTCGGCGAGTTCGCGCAGATCGGTCAGCGCCTGGTCCTGCCATGGTTCATGGAAGGCGATGTCCGGACGCGGCGCGAAGATGTGTTCGGGCAGCACGGTGTTGAACAGGCTGTGCATGCCGGTGACCGGATCGCAGACCGCCATCGCGCCGAAGGTGTCGCCGTGGTAGCCGCCGCGCACCGTCAAGAGTTTCTGGCGCGCGGGCTCGCGGCGCGCGGCGCGGTATTGCAGCGCCATCTTGATCGCGACTTCCACCGCCACCGAGCCGGAGTCGGAAAAAAACACGTGCTCGAGACCGGCCGGCGTGATGTCGACCAGCGTGCGGGCGAGCTCCGCCGCGCCCTCGTGGGCCAGGCCGCCGAACATGACGTGGGCCATGCGCTCGAGCTGACCCTGCACCGCGGCGTCCAGCGTCGGGTGGCGATAGCCATGAATGGCCGACCACCACGAAGCCATGCCATCGATGAGTTCGCGGCCGTCGGCCAGTTGCAGTCGGCAGCCTTGCGCGCCCACCACCGGGAACACCGGCGGCGGATCAATCAGCGTGCTGTAGGGATGCCAGACGTGCGCGCGGTCGTAGGCGAGCCAGGCAGGCGTGTTGCTCATGACACGCGGCTGACGCGCCACTGCGCGGTGCCCGGCGCCTCGAACACCGCGATGTCGCCGAGCTCGGTGACGCAGCGCCGCGGCGGCGCCTGGTTGGTATCGCGGCTGAGCGTGATGCGCGTGCTATTGACCGGCAGGCCATAGAAGGCCGGGCCATTGCGCGAGGCGAATGCCTCGAAGTGGGCCAGCGCGTCGTGTTCGGCGAACACCTCCGCGTAGCCGGCGAGGGCCACCGGCGCGTTGTAGATGCCGGCGCAGCCGCATTCGTTTTCCTTGGTGTGGATCACGTGCGGCGCCGAATCGGTGCCGAGAAAAAAATGCGGGTCGCCGCCGCACACCGCTTGCACCAGCGCCTGGCGGTGGGTCTCGCGCTTGATCACCGGCAGGCAGTAGAGGTGGGGCCGTATGCCGCCCTCGAACATTGCGCCGCGGTTGAGCATCAGGTGATGGGGCGTGACCGTGGCGGCGAGCAGCGCGGGCGGCGCGTCACTGACATAGGCCGCGGCCTCGGCGGTGGTGATGTGTTCGAAGACGATCTTCAAGGCCGGGTGGCGCGCGCGCAGCGGCGCCAGCACGCGCTCGATGAACACCGATTCTCTGTCGAATACATCGACCGCGCGGTCCACCACTTCGCCGTGAATGAGCAAGGGCAGACCGAGCGCGCTCATGGTCTCGAACACGCGCTCCAGGCGCGTGATGTCGGTGACGCCGGCGGCGGAATTGGTGGTGGCGCCGGCCGGGTAGAGCTTGGCGGCGGTGAATATGCCGTCGCGTGCGCCGGCGGCAAGATCGTCGGCGTCCGTGACGTCGGTCAGGTAGCAGGTCATGAGCGGTTCGAACTCGTCGCCGTCGGCGAGCAGCGCGCGAATGCGCGAGCGGTAGGCTTCGGCGGCGGCGGCGGTGGTCACCGGCGGCTTGAGGTTCGGCATGACGATGGCGCGGGCGTAATGGCGCGCGGTGTCGGGCAGCACGGCCGCGAGCACGTCGCCGTCGCGCAGGTGCACGTGCCAATCGTCGGGGCGGGGCAAGGTCAGGCTGAGTGTCTTCATCGCCGCGACTCTAGCATGGGGCGTGGCTGCCCGGCAGCGGCGCCCGTCGGCCGCTGCAAGCGTCCGTCCACAGTCGCTAGAATGACCACGCGCTCACGCATTTCGCGTATGCCCCGCAGGAGAACACGATGCTTGGATTGATGATGGACCGGCAGCTCACGCTGTCTTCCCTGGCGCGCCATGCCGAACGCAACCACGGACGGCGCGAGGTGGTGTCGGTCACCGCCGATCACGAGCGGCACCGCTATACCTTCGCCGAATGCCTGGCCCGCGCGCGGCGCCTCAGCAACGTGCTGGCGCGGCTCGGCGCCGGCGAAGAGGCGCGCATCGCGACCGTGGCGTGGAATGATTTTCGCCACCTCGAGCTCTATTTCGGCGTGAGCTGCAGCGGGCGCGTGTTGCACACCATCAATCCGCGGCTGTTTGCCGAACAGCTGAGCTACATCGTCAACCATGCCGATGATGAGTGGATCTTCTTCGACGTCGCCTTCACGGGCATCCTCGAGAAGATTGCGCCGCTGTGCCCGCGCGTGAAGGGCTACGTGGCGATGACCGGCCAGGCGCACATGCCGGCGCATTGCACGCTGCCGAACCTGCATTGCTACGAAACCCTGCTGGCGCACGAGTCGGACCACTGCGAGTGGCCGGACTTCGACGAGCGGCGCGCCAGCAGCCTGTGCTACACCTCGGGCACCACCGGTCACCCCAAGGGCGTGCTCTACAGCCATCGCAGCACCGTGCTGCACACCTATGCGCTGGCCTTGCCCGACAGCGCCAACCTGTCGGCGCGCGATGCCATCCTGCCGGTGGTGCCCATGTTCCATGTAAACGCCTGGGGCTATCCCTATGCCGGCATGATGGTCGGCGCCAAGCTGGTGTTTCCCGGCCATCGCCTGAGCTCGCCGGAACTGCTGGTCGACCTCATCAGCGAGGAGGGCGTGACCATCGCCGGCGGCGTGCCGACGGTGTGGTTGCCCTTGCTCGACTACCTGCGCAGCAGCGGACGCAGCGTCGCGCCGCTCAATCGCACCGTGATCGGCGGCTCTGCCTGCCCGCTGGCCATGATCGAAGAATTCCGCGATCAGCATGGCGTGGCGGTACTGCACGGCTGGGGCATGACCGAGATGAGCCCGGTCGGCGTGGTCAACACGCCGACTTCCGCCAATGCCGGGCTCGGCGGCGAAGCGCTGGCCGCGCAGCTCGTCAAGCAGGGGCGGCCGCTGCCGGGCGTCGAGATCAAGATCACCGATGACGACAATCGCGAGCTGCCGTGGGACGGCGAGAGCTTTGGTGCGCTCAAGGTGCGCGGGCCGTGGATCTGCAGCGCCTACTACCGGCTCGAAAGTGGCTCCGAGGCGCACGGCGCCGATGGCTGGTTCGATACCGGCGACGTTGCGACCATCGACGCCGACGGCTACGTCAAGATTACCGACCGCGCCAAGGACGTGATCAAGTCGGGCGGCGAATGGATCAGTTCGCTGGACCTGGAAAATGTCGCCATGTCCCACCCCGCCGTGCGCGAATGCGCGGTGGTCGGCATGGCGCATGGCAAATGGCAGGAGCGCCCCTTGCTGGTGGTGGTGGCGGCCAAGCCCTTCGACAAGGCCGACGTCCTCGCCTGGTTCGAGGGCAAGGTCGCGAAATGGTGGATCCCCAACGACGTGCTCGAAGTCGAATCCCTGCCGCACACCGCGACCGGCAAGATCAGCAAGCTCGAGCTGCGCCGTCAGCTCGCCGCCTATCGCTTCCCGGACGACGCGGCGTGAGCGCGTCCATCAGCGCGCGCGAGGAATCCGTGTGAGCCATCCTGCCCTGGCCGAGGTCGGCCTCGACGACAAGTACGAACGCGACAGCGGCCGCATCTACCTGAGCGGCACCCAGGCGCTGGTACGCATGCTGCTGCAACAGCGCGCGCTGGATCGCGCGCGCGGCTGGCACACCGCCGGTTACGTGTCGGGTTATCGCGGTTCGCCGCTGGGCGGTTTCGACCAGCAGCTGTGGCGCGCCAGCGCGTTCCTGCAACGCGCCGACATCCACTTCCAGCCGGGACTCAATGAAGATATCGCCGCCACCGCCATCTGGGGCACGCAGCAGCTCGGGCTGTTTCCCGGCGCGCGGGCCGAGGGTGTGTTCGCGCTGTGGTACGGCAAATCCCCCGGCGTCGATCGCAGCGGCGATGCCCTGCGCCACGCCAACAATGCCGGCGCCGCGCCGCGTGGTGGGGTGTTGGTGCTGGCGGGTGACGACCACGCCGCCAAGTCCTCGACCGTAGCCTGTCACACCGAGTTGAGCTTCATCGATCTCAGCATGCCGGTGCTGTACCCGGCCGAGATTGAGGAGATCGTCGAATTCGGCCTGTATGGCTGGGCCTTGTCGCGCCTGACGGCGAGCTGGGTGGTGATGAAGCTGCTGCCGGAAACCACCGACTGCGCGAGTTCCATCGAAGCGGCGCCGCGGCGCTGGGAGCTGGCCGTGCCCGAGGGCATCGCGCTGCCGCCCGACGGCCTGCACATGCGCTGGCCCGACACCGCGCTGGCGCAGGAAGAGCGTCTGTACCGCTACCGCCTGCCATTGCTGCGTGCCTGCCTGGCGGCCACCTCCCTGGATCGCGCGGTGATCGCACCGCGTCACAAGCGCCTCGCCATCGTCACGGCCGGCAAGGCTTATCTCGACGTCATGCAGGCGCTGGCGGAACTCGGCCTGGATGAACGCGCGGCGCACGCCGCCGGCATCGCGGTATACAAGGTGGCGACGGTATGGCCGTTGGCGACGGCGGCCTTGTGCGAATTCGTCGAAGACGCCGAGCTGGTGTTCGTCATCGAAGAAAAGCGCGCCGTGATCGAGCCGCAATTGAAGTCGGCGCTCTATGATCGCGTCGCGGCGCGACGTCCGCGCGTGATAGGCAAGCTCGACGAGCAGGGCGCGCCGCTGGTGCCCGATTACAACGAGTTGAGCGGCACGCTGGTCGCACGCCTGCTGGGCACGCGCCTGGCGACATGGCCGGACCTGCCACAGGTTGGCGCGGCGCTGGCGCGGATGGCCGAGCGTGAGGCGCGACTGGCGCGGTCGAGCACGGTGCTGGAGCGCATTCCGCATTTCTGCGCGGGCTGTCCGCACAACACATCGACCAAGGTGCCGGCAGGCAGCCGGGCGCTGGCTGGCATCGGCTGTCATTTCATGGCGCAGTGGATGGATCGCGACACCGCGACGTTCACGCACATGGGCGGCGAAGGCGCGAGCTGGTTGGGCCAGGCGCCGTTCACCGACACCCGCCACGTGTTCGTGAACATCGGCGACGGCACCTACACGCACTCCGGCTCGCTCGCCATCCGCGCGGCGGTGATCGCCGGCGTGAACGTCACCTACAAGCTGCTCTACAACGATGCGGTGGCGATGACCGGCGGTCAACCGGTGGATGGCCAGGCATCGGTCGCCATGATCACGCACCAGATGCACGGCGAAGGCGTGAAGCGCATCGCCATCGTCAGCGACGATGTCAGCCGTTATACCGACCGCGCCGCGCTGGCGCCGGGTGTGACGGTCAACGATCGCGGCGAGCTCGATGCCGTGCAGCGCGAGTTGCGCGAAGTGCCCGGCGTGTCCTTGCTCATCTACGAACAGACCTGCGCCTCCGAGAAACGACGGCGACGCAAACGCGGACGCATGCCGGACCCGCAGCGGCGCGTGGTGATCAACCACATGGTGTGCGAAGGCTGCGGCGATTGCAGCACGCAGTCCAACTGCCTGGCCGTTGCGCCGCTGGAAACCGAGTTCGGGCGCAAGCGCCGCATCGACCAGTCCACCTGCAACAAGGATTTCAGCTGCCTCAATGGGCTGTGTCCGAGCTTCGTGACGGTGGAGGGCGGACAGTTGCGCGCGACCCGCGCCGCGGATATCGGCAATCTCATGGTGCCCGAGCCGCAACGCGTGGCGGCCGATGGCGAAGGCGGCAGCTACAACATCCTCGTGACCGGCGTGGGCGGCACCGGCGTGGTGACCATCGGCAATATTCTCGGCATGGCGGCCCACCTCGAAGGGCGACACCTGCGCGTGCTCGACCAGACCGGGCTCGCGCAGAAATACGGCGCGGTGATGTCGCATATCCAGGTGGCTGACGATCCGTCCTGCCTGCGCGCCACGCGCATCAGCGATGGCGGCGCCGACCTGGTGTTGGGCGCCGATCTCGTCACCGCCGCGAGCCGCGACGGCATGCGACGCCTGGCGCCGGAGCGCAGTCACGTGATCGTGGATACCGAAGCGACGGTGGTGTCGGCCTTCACGCGCAACGGCGATCTTGATTTCGGCAGCGGCGCCATGGTGCGCGGCATCGCCGAGGCCGTCGGCCGCGATCGTGTGCATTGCCTGCAAGCGAATGCGCTGGCGACGCGTTGGTTGGGCGACGCCATCGGCGCCAATCTCATGCTGGTGGGCTACGCCTATCAACGTGGACTCATTCCGATGAGCGCGGCGGCCGTGGAGCGCGCCATCGCCATCAACGACGTGAAAGTGGAATTCAATGTGCGTGCATTCCGCCTGGGCAGGCTGCTTGCGCATGATCCCGCACGCATCGAGGAGCCGGCGCGCGCGCCGCGGGTCGAGCCGCCGGCGCCGCTGCCGCTCGCGGAATTTCTCGAACGGCGGCAGCGCCATTTGAACGACTACCAGAATGCCGCCTATGGCCAACGCTACCGCGCGCTGGTGGATAAAGTCGCGGGCGCCGAGCGCGAAGTCATGCCAGCTTCCGAGGCGCTGACGCGCGCGGTGGCCGAATCCTACTTTCATCTGCTGGCGTACAAGGATGAATACGAAGTCGCGCGGCTCTACGCGTCGGGCGATTTCATCAAGCGACTCGACGAGCAGTTCGAAGGCGCGTTCCGCGTGCGCTTCCACCTCGCCCCGCCACTTTTGGCGGCACGTGACCCGGTGACCGGCAGACCGCGCAAGCGTGCTTTCGGTGCATGGATGCTGCCGGTATTTCGTATGCTGGCGGGTCTGCGTGGACTGCGTGGCACGCCGTTCGATCCTTTCGGCTATCTGGCCGAAAGGCGTGTGGAGCGACAGCTGATAGTCGAATACGAAGGCTTGGTCGATGAAGTGTGCGCCAACCTCGACAAGGGCAATCTTGCCGCGGCGGTCGACTTGCTGGCGCTCGCGCGGCAGGTGCGTGGCTACGGCGTGGTCAAGGAGCGCAGTATCGCGACCTATCGCGAAGCGGTGGCCGCGGCGCGCGCGCATTGGCGGCGGCCGCCAGCGCAGGCCGCAGGTTTCTGAACGAAGGCGGGCGGGCGCCTCGCGCCACGTTTGTTTACGATCGAGGCGCGGCGCCCGGCGCTCGGCGGCGCTCGGAAATACCTTGCGGTGCGCGCTTTTGAACCGCGCCGCAGGGCTTGTCAAGCCCGGCTGCAAAAAAATTTGGCGGCGGTTCCGGTCCTGAAAAGGAGCGAGTATGATGCGCGCCCAACGACGGCTGGCTCCTTGGGCCGGTCGCAGACCCTACCGCAAGAGCGACTCAAGCATGCCCATGCCCTCGCTGATGTCCGACGCCCAATCCAGCACCCGTTCCAGCTCATCCGATTCCACGCCCAGCAACGGCATGGTGCGCGAGATCGACGGCAAATCCTGCGTGTTCTACGACGGCTACTGGATACGACGTTACGAAGTGCCGAAAGACGAAGCCGCCGCCCGCCGCGAACTCATCGACCAACTCACCAAGCGCGTTTTTCATCACACCGAAGCCGGCATCAACACGCCCGGCTACAACCTTGCCGAAGCGCGCCATGCATACGAAACCGAGACCGACCGCGATCACAAGCGCGTCAATGCCGCGATGCTGGCCGGCGCCTTGCTCAATCGTGGTTCCGATATCTTCACCATGATTTTCGAACTCAATCGACGCGGTATCGAAATCACGCAGTCGAACGAGTTGATGCTGGAGTGCGAATCGTGTTTCCTGGAGGCGTTCGATCTCGGCAAACAGGTCAAGCACTACAGCGGTGAGGAAGGCCTTGACGAGTTGTGGGGCGAGCCGCTGAAAGTGTTCTACATGCCGGTCGCCGAATTTTACGAGTCGCGCTATATCAAGATCGCGCAGACCATGGCCGCCATCGACGCCATCGGCGCCTGCCTGCTCGATACCTTCGCCGTGGTGCCGGGGTTCGCCGGCCTGTCGTCCAAGGTCACGGCCTACTCGCGCGCGGCCAAGCTCGAAAGCGAAACCATCAAGACCGACCCGGCGATTTTCAGGGTGTGGCCGGATTTCGTCGTCACCGGTGACAACCTGTGGGACTTCGAGCCCGAGCGCCGCGGGCCTGAAGACAATCACGCCATACTCGAACAAGGCACCAAGCTGGTCCGCGAAGGCAAGCGTCTCATCGAATGGATAGCCTTTGCCCGCGTGCCGATGCCCAAGACCACCGAAAACTTCTTCCGGCGTTGCGCCACTTTCAAGAGTGCGGTCGAAGCAGCCCGCGCCGCCTGAGATCCGATTCCCCGCATGTCATGAGCGCTGACGCGCTGCACGAGCTCGGTACCCTGGTGGGGACCGACCAGGTGCTGCGCGGCGAAGCCTGCGCGCGTTACGAAGTCGACGAGCGCGGTCTGTTTCATGGACGCGCGCTGGCGGTGGTGCGACCGGCCGATACCGAGCAGGTGGCGCGCGTCGTGCGCTGCTGCGTTTCCCATCGTCTCGCCATCGTGCCGCACGGGGGTAACACCGGCTATTGTGGCGGCGCGACGGCCGACCGGTCCGGCACGCAGCTGGTGCTCAGCCTGGAACGTATGAACCGCGTGCTGGCGGTCGACGCCGACGCGCACACCATGACCGCCCAGGCCGGCGTGACACTCGCCGCCGCGCAGGCCGCCGCCGAACAGCACGGGCGCTTGCTGCCGCTGGCGATGGGCTCGCAGGGCAGCTGTCAGCTCGGCGGCAATCTCTCCACCAATGCCGGCGGTCTCGCGGTGCTGAAATACGGCACCATGCGCGACTTGGCGCTGGGGCTCGAGGTGGTGCTGCCGGACGGGCGCGTGCTCGACCGTTTGACGAGCTTGCGCAAGGACAACACCGGCTACGATCTCAAGCAGTTGTTCATCGGCGCCGAGGGCACGCTCGGCATCATCACCACCGCGGTGCTGAAGCTCTTTCCGGCGGCGCCGCGCAACTGCGCGTGGGTGAGCATCGATACCCCGGCCGCGGCCCTGCCGCTGTTGAGCGCGCTGCGCGAACTTGGTGGCGACGCGGTCACCTCGTTCGAATACATGAGCGGTGAGGCGCTGGCGCTGGTGGCGGACACGCTACCCGAGCTGCGCGCACCGTTGCGCGCCGAGCATCACGTGCTGGTCGAAATGATTGGCTCCGAGCACGACGAAGTGCTGGAACGGACACTGGCCGCCGCCCACGAGCGCGACCTGCTCCATGACGTCGTGCTGGCGCAGAATGAAAGCCAGCGCCGCCAGCTGTGGCGCCTGCGCGAGTCGATTCCGGCGGCGGAGAAGCGGCTGGGCGGTTCGGTGAAGCACGATGTGTCGGTGCCCTTGGCCGACGTCGCCGATTACATTGGCAAGGCGCGCGGCCTGGTGCTGGCGCGCTGGCCCGGCGTGCGCCTGTCGGTCTATGGTCACGTCGGCGACGGCAACGTGCATTTCAACGTGCTGGCGCCGACGGAGGCCGACGCCGAGGGCTTCAAGCAAAGCCATGGCGATGCCATCAGCGAAGTGTTGCACGATCTCGCGCATGCCATGCGCGGCAGTTTCAGCGCCGAGCATGGTGTAGGCGTGCTCAAGCGTGACATGTTGCAACGCTATGGCGACCCGGTGGCGTTGAGCTTGATGCGCCAGTTGAAGCATACGCTGGACCCGCTGAATCTCATGAATCCCGGCAAGCTGCTGGCGCCCGTCCGGGACGCCGGATGAGCGCCGCTTACGATTTCGTGGTGATAGGCGCTGGCATCGTCGGGCTCGCCTGCGCGCATCGTCTGCGCGCCGTGTATCCCGATGCGCGCATCGCGGTGCTCGACAAGGAAGCGGGTGTCGCGGCCCACCAGAGCGGCCACAACAGCGGCGTCATTCACGCGGGTGTGTACTACGCGCCCGGCAGCCTCAAAGCGCGTTTATGCCGCGCGGGGCTGGCGGCCACCTACGCGTTCTGCGCTGCCCACGACGTGCCGCACCGGCGCTGCGGGAAAATGATCGTCGCGACCGACCGTGACGAACTCGAGCGACTGCGCGCCTTGGCCAGCCGTGCGGCGGACAATGGCTTGTCGCTCAGTTGGCTGGAAGCGGCCGACATCGCGGCGCGCGAGCCCGAAGTGCGAGGCCTCGCCGCCTTGTACGTGGAGGAGACCGGCATCGCCGACTACCCGCGCCTGTGCCAGGCGCTGGCCGCGCGACTTGTCGCCGAGGGCGTGGACCTCGAGTTCCACGCCGAGGTGCTGGTGATTGACGAGCGGCGTGACGAAGTCGTGATCGAAGCCTCGCGCGGCAGCTGGCGCGCCGCACACCTGGTGGTATGCGGCGGTCTGCAGTCCGACCGCCTGGCGCGACTGGCGGCCCTGCCGGTGGACTTCGCGGTAGTGCCGTTTCGCGGCGACTACTACCGCATGCCCGCGGCGCGCTCGTCCCTGGTCAAGACGCTTATCTACCCGGTGCCGGACCCGGCCTTGCCTTTCCTCGGCGTGCACCTGACCCTGACCACCGATGGCGGTATCACGCTCGGTCCGAGCGCGATGCTGGCGTTTGCGCGTGAGGACTATCGCGCCTGGGCCTGGCAGGGGCGCGACGCCTGGCAGGCGCTCGGCTTTCCGGGCACGTGGCGCCTGCTGTCACGTTTCGCGCGGGCCGGCGTCAGCGAGATCCTGCACGCCGCCAGCCGCCATGCCTACCTGCGTGCCGCGCGGCGCTATTGCCCGTCGCTGGTGCTTTCCGATCTGGCGGAGAAATCCTGCGGCATACGCGCCCAGGCCGTCAGTCGCGACGGCGAGATGATTCATGACTTCCTGTTCCAGACCACGGCGCGCAGCGTGCACGTATTGAATGCGCCGTCGCCGGCCGCGACCTCGGCCTTTCCCATCGCCGAGGCGATCGTGGCGCGATTGCAAACAAGCCTGGCGGCGTGAGCGAAGGCTTGATCCGGCCCTGCCTGGCAGGCGCCAAAGTCGCGTAAAATCCATGCATCACAATCGGCGCCCGGCCTGTCGTGCGCCACAATCTTGAGGAGTAGTTCGATGAGTGAAGCGACCGTCATTACCGGGCTTGCACGTACCCCGATGGGCGGCATGCAGGGTGATTTTGCCGATGTGAAAGCCACCGTGCTGGGCTCGACCGCGATCCGTGGCGCGCTCAATCGCGCCGGCCTGGCGCCGGAATCCGTCGACGAGACGATCATGGGATGCGTGCTGCCGGCCGGTCTCGGCCAGGCGCCGGCGCGCCAGGCGTCGCTGGGCGCCGGTATACCGGACAGCGTGCCGTGCACCACCGTCAACAAGATGTGCGGTTCGGGCATGAAAGCGATCATGCAAGGCCATGACGCCATCCAGGCCGGGTCCGCCGGCGTGGTGGTGGCGGGCGGCATGGAAAGCATGACCAACGCACCTTACCTGTTGCCCAAGGGCCGCGGCGGCATGCGCTTGGGCCACGGTGAAGTGCTCGATCACATGTTCTTCGACGGCCTCGAAGACGCCTTCCAGCGCGGGCGCCTGATGGGCACCTTCGCCGAGGACTGCGCGCGCAAGTACAACTTCACGCGCGAGGCGCAGGACGCCTATGCCATCGAATCGCTGAAGCGCGCGCAGAACGCCATCGCCAAGAACCTGTTCAAGAACGAGATCGAGCCGGTCACGTTCAGCGGCCGCAAGGGCGACGTGGTCATCGATACCGACGAGCAACCGGGCAAGGCCCAGCTCGACAAGATCCCGCACCTGAAGCCGGCCTTTGCCAAGGACGGTACCGTGACCGCCGCCAATTCCAGTTCCATCTCCGATGGCGCGGCGGCCGTGATCCTGATGTCCGAATCACGCGCCAAGGAACTTGGCTGCGCGGCGCAGGCGCGCATCATCGGTCATTCCACCCACGCGCAGGCGCCGGGCTGGTTCACCACCGCACCGGTGTTCGCGATCAAGAAGCTCATGGACCGCATCGGCTGGAGCGTCGATGACGTCGATCTATTCGAAGTGAACGAAGCGTTCGCGGTGGTGGCGATGGCCGCCATGCAGGATGTCGGTATTCCGCACGCCAAGCTCAATGTCCGTGGTGGCGCCTGCGCCCTCGGTCACCCGGTCGGCGCGTCGGGCGCGCGTATCGTCGTGACCCTGGTCAACGCGCTGCGCGACACCGGCGGCAAGCGCGGTATCGCCAGCCTGTGCATCGGTGGCGGTGAAGCCACCGCGCTCGCCATCGAACTCATCTGAGTGCTCGCCGCTGGATGCCCGTGGCGTGCGGGCATCCAGCGGATCTGTTTCCTCCCTCAGGGCGGCGCCGGCAAGGCGCGCACCGACGGCCGTTCACCGACCGCTTTGGCCCAGCGCAAGAGGTTGGTCATGGAAGCCGCGGGCTTCACGCCGACACGCGCCGCGAACTCCACCGTGATGTAGGCAGTGATGTCCGCCGCCGAAAAAGTATCGGTGGCCACGAACTCGCGCCCCGCCAGCTGTTTGTCCAGCACCTCGAAAAACGCCAGGCAGCGCGACTTGCCGCGCTCCGCGAGTTCGGGGATCTGCGCATAGTCCTTGGGACCGGGCACCGCACGGTTGGCAAAGCGCGGTTCGCCGTTGCGCAAGGCGTCGGCCGCCGGCAGGAAGCCTTCCATCTCGGCGCGACGGCTCCACTGTTCGATACGCGCGATGTCCAGCGGCGTCGCGCCGAACAAACAAGGCGCCGGATGCAGCGCTTCGAGATAGCGACAGATGGCCATGGTTTCGGACAACAGGCTGCCGTCGTCGAGCGCGAGGCAGGGCACGGTCGCCAGTGGATTGACCTTGAGGAACTCGGCGCTGAACTGCTCGCCGCTGCGCAGGTTGATTTCCACGGTCTCGATCTTGAGACCTTTTTCATTGATGAAAACGTTCACCCGACGTGGATTGGGTGCGAGTCCGAAATCGTAGTATTTCATGGGGCCTCCCGAGGCGAATGGCCGCGCCATGATACTGAAGGCCCGGGCTGCGCGCGAAGTCGTGCGTGGCTATCATGGAATGCGGAAACAACGCGGGGACGGGGCATGGGCACGAGTGACAAGAGCAAGGCTTTACACGAAGACGGCCGAGCGCGTTGTCCGTGGGTGGAACTGGACAAGCCCGACTACGTCGCCTATCACGACCAGGAGTGGGGTGTGCCGATACACGATGATCGGCGGTTGTTCGAATACCTCACTTTGGAAGGCGCGCAGGCCGGCTTGAGCTGGTACACCGTGTTGCGCAAACGCGAGGCCTATCGCAAGGCCTTCGCGAATTTCGAGATAGCCAAGGTGGCGCGCTTCACGCCGGCCAAGGTCGAAGCGCTGATGGCCGATGCCGGACTGGTGCGCAATCGCCAGAAGCTCGAATCAGCGCTTGGCAACGCGCGCGCGTGTCTCGCGCTGCAGGAAGAATTCGGCAGCGTGGACGCGTATCTGTGGTCGTTCGTCGACGGCAGGCCGCAGGTCAATGCGCCGCGCAGCCGCGCGGACTATCGCGCCACCAGCCCCGAGTCGGACCGCCTGAGCGCGGCGTTGAAGCAGCGCGGTTTCAAGTTCGTCGGCTCGACCATCATGTATGCCTTCATGCAGGCCACGGGCCTGGTCAACGACCATTCGCACGATTGCTTTCGACAGGCGGAGGTGGTGCGTCTGGCCTCCGGGCGCTGAGCGTAGCGATATCGCGCGCCAAAAAAAACGGCGGTCAAGGACCGCCGTTTTCATGGTCACGAATCGCGCTGGCTTTACAGCTCGACCGGCACCCGCGTCCAGGCGCCGTCCTTGTAGCGGATCGCGGTAGCACGACCGCCGAGCACCAGGATGCTGCCATCGGGCATGGCAACCGGCGTCTTCAGCCACGACAGCAGGTGCAGCTGGGTACGGTCCGCCAGCTTCCAGGTCTGGCCGTCCAGCACGCCGATGAGGCCCACGGCGCCGGCAATGAGCGGCTTGCCGTCGGGCAGCAGGGTGATGCCGAAAATACCTTCGCGGCCTGGCGCCGGGTTGTTGGTCCAGGTCACGCCGCCGTCGTGGCTGACTTCGCTGATACCGGCCGCGCCGGCCAGCCAGATTTGGTCGCCGCTGGTGGTGCCGCCCAGCCAGTAGGCCGGTTCCGGTTCGTGCGGCACGATGCGGGTATCGCGACGAACCCAGCTCGCGCCATTGTCTTCGGATTGCAGAACCATGCCGAACTCGCCGCCGATGGTGACCTTGCCATTGGCGACCAGCACCACGTTCCACGACACGTCGCCGATACGGAAGGGCGGACCGGGGTTGAACTTGAAGGTGATGGTCGGCGCCGGATTGGCATCAAGCTGGTTGGCGACCTGCACGAAACCTTCATCGGGATAGAGCGTGTAGTCGGTGTCGGCGACCGCCGGCTTGCCATTGACCGTGGCGGTGAACTGCACGGTGTCGGCGCTGATGTTGCTGACACCCATGTAGTAGTCGGCCGGCTTGCTGTCGGGGAAGGTAGCCAGCGGCTGGGTGATGTCCTTCACTTCAACGCTGTCGAACTTCTTGCCGTCGGTGCTGTGGGCAATGAGACCGCGCGCGCCGACCACCCAGATGTTGTTGCCTTCGTGGGCGATGTCCAGCACCGGCTCGTTGAATTCCGACAGCGCCGCCAGTTCGGTCATGGTCGTGCCGTCGTAGCTGTAGACCTTGCCGGTGGCGCTGCCGATCAGCACCATCGACTCGGAAATCGCATCGAGGCAGGTGAAATCTTCTTCGGGGTGCTTGGCCAGCAGTTCCAGCTTGGCCGCGTCGTCACCAACCTTCAGTTGACCGACCACGCCGTGGTGCCCGGTCACGACCACGGACTTCAGTCCCGGCAGGTAGGCGCCATCCAGCAAGTCGGTTTTCAACGGCACACGCTTGGTGCCCTCGGTGCCGGCGCCGTTGTCATCCTGGGCCAGGCTGGTACCGCTCACCGCGAAGAGCAGGAACAAGCCCGCCAGCGATCGCAATTGAAGTGCGCTCATTAGGTATCCCATTTCGTTATTTGGTGGAAATTGTCCGGGTGCGCCGCTCGTGCAGCGGCGGCCCATGCCACGGGCATCGCGCGTTTCGAACTTCCGCTCCCCGTCCCCAGCGGAGGCTCGCTAAAATACCAATACGACTACTGGCATACAAGCCGCGCGCTTTGATCAACCGGCCTTCGTTAGCGCCGCGTAACGACCGCCGAAATACAGCAGCGGCTCGATGCCGGGGCTGTCGTTGGTGACGATACGTTGGACCTGTCCGAGCATGATCTGATGGTCACCACCGGCGACGATGTCACTCACCGAGCACTCGATGGCGAGCAATGCGCCCTCGAGCAGCGGGGCGCCGGTGGCGCCGGCCGCGTGGGCGACGCCGTTGAATTTCTCATCGCCCTTCTTGGCAAAGCGGTTGGACAAGTCCTGCTGCGTACTGGCCAGAACGTTGATGCAGAACACCTTGGAGTCGCGCATCGGCGCCAGGGTGTCGGAGTTGTTGTCGACGCACACGATGAACATGGGCGGATTCAATGACAGCGAAGTCACGGCGTTCATGGTCAGTCCGTAAGGCTTGCCCGCGCCGTCGACCGTGGTGACGATGGACACGCCGGTGGCCCACAGGCCGCTGGCCCGTCGGAATGTGTCGGGGGTAATCGTGTTGTCGCTCATGTAGTGATCCAGGGTGGTTCGTTCCGGGGCGTCACTCTGCTACGAAGCGCGCACCGCGTGCAAGGCGATGCCAAGGCTGGCCTGGCTCCGTCCCCGCGCCGAGCCCGTGACGCCGTGGCGCCAGGACGTCGACCCAGGCCGGCATATTGATGTAGGGCGGTGGGCGGACTAGCGCCAAGGCGGAGCGGGCGACCCCGCCTTATGGGGAGGCAGGATACGGTCGGCCCATGTCCTGATATGGGACACCCGGCCATCATGCCGGACCCTTCTCGGGCAGCGCCGACGCCCGACCGCGCGCCGTGGGCTGGCGCCTGCGGCATCCCTCGCTTTGTGGTTAATTTCCAACGCCATTAGTGTTTATCTTTCACCACACTCGTGGCAGAATTCGCGAGGCTTAGGTTATTGTCGTTGCGGAATTACGTCGCGCGGCCGTTATAGACACGGCGGCCATGCAACAAGTGGTCGCCGCGTGGCGCTTCGAAACGATTCACGATGGCGAAGCGCGGTGAAATGGGCTGGACGCCCGTGAGCGCAGCAAGGCGGGCAGGGATGCTCTGGCTCGCCGCTGACAATCACCGACAGGAATTGCGAATGGCCGTGAACGACAGCAATGAAGTTCGCGGCTTTGTTAAATGGGGAAGACATGGGAGATAAATCCATGAAGCAACCGAAAGGCGTGTTTCGAACAGCCTTGGCTGCCGCGCTGGCGCTTGGCGCCTCGCACGCGCATGCCGTGGTCACCTTCGACGCCATGGGCGGCGAGGTGGAAGTCGAAGGCTCCCTGACGAGTACCGTGCGCGCCCACGTGGGTTCGGGCGACGCGTATCTCGGTCAGTGGATACAGCGACTCCAGGTAGAGGCCTCAGTCAACTACGAAAACGTGGGTGTTTTCGACAAGCTGAGTTTCTTCGGCATCATTCGTCCGGAATATGACATTGCCCAGGACATGGGCGACATCACCGGCAACCACATCGGCGAAGGCTCGACCAGCCCGTCGCTGGTCGACAGGTCGAAGTTCAACTACCAGAACGAAGGCTTGGCTTTCGGTGGTTTCGACGCGTTCTTCGGCCCCGGCTCGTTCCAGACCGGCGGTATCGGCAAGATCGTGGCGATGGGCTTCGAGAACCCGGAATGGCTCGAGAAGAACTTCGAAGTCGATTTCTCGCGCAGCCCGCTGAACAAGCACCAGCGCATCAAGTTCACCGGCACCACGCCGTTCGGCGGCGGCGGTGTGAACGCGCCCGGCGGCGGTTTCCCGTTCGTCGTGCAGAAGGGTTCCAATCTCGACCTCGACTGCCGTCATTGCCCGGACCTCAATCTGAGCAACCTGGACGTAGCGCTCAACAACACCGACTCCAACGGTCGCCTGTACCCCTTCCGCGAACTGTATGCTGACGCCGTCGCCGGCGACTTCTGGTTCCGCGTCGGCAAGCAGCAGATCGTGTGGGGCAAGACGGACTTCTTCCGTCTGCAGGACGTCATCAACCCGGTCGACTTCGGCCAGCACTTCTTCTTCGATTCCTTCGAAGACATCCGCATTCCGCAGTGGATGGCTTCCGCGCAGTGGAAGTTCGGCTCGCTGGGTCCGTTGACCGACAACGCCGTGCAGGTGGTGTGGAACTTCGACCGTTTCCAGGGCGTAGGCCTCGGCAACCCGTCGCACTTCTGGGCGCACCCGTTCTCGAAGGACATCAGCACCTTCGCGATCTTCAACACCTTCTTCACGCCGGAACCCTGCGTGAATGCGGCCACCGTCATCAACAACCCGGGCTTCATGAAGGCCGTGGACGTTTGCGGCGCCCTGGGCCCGCAGGATCCGCGTAAGGCTTCGGGCTTCGGTGCGTCCGCCGGTATGGACGGCTACCACATGCCGGGCTACCAGATTGGTAACACGGAAGCTGGCTGGCGTTGGGAATTCCGCCTGTCTGACTGGCGCGTGGCACTGTCTCACTGGTATGGCTGGAACGACGCTCCGGTGTTCCGTTTCCACACCGTGCACACGATTGCGGCTCTGACCCCGGGTGGCGTGGCTTCGGCCAACAACCTGACGGTCGCCGACCTGACGCTCGCGCGTCGTGACCAGGCCACGGCTGTTGCCAACGGCCTGTTCTCGGCCAACAGCCTGGCCGGTGGCGACAAGCCGAGCTCGCTGGTCCATGCCGCGCGTCTGGGCGCGTTCAGCGCTACCACCAACCCGGGTGCCCTGGGTGGTGCGGTGCCGATCGTGTCGCAGACCCCGCAGCAGGCGGCCCGTGCCCTGATGCAGAGCCCGGTCAAAGCCTATCGCGATGCCGCGCGTCACGCTGCCAGCACCAAGAACTACTCGGCGCTGTGGGCTGCTACCGCCCCGTCGCTGGCGGCTGCCATCAACAAGAACACCAACAACGTCAACGGCCTCGGCCCGGTGCTGGGTGGTCAGGCGTCTGCTGAATACAAGCAGGCCCATACCCTCGGCCTGTCCTTCGACTACTTCGAGCAGTACACCGGCACGGTGTGGCGCGTGGAGTCGTCGTGGACGCTGGACGAACTGGTGATGAACACCCGTGCGGTCGACTGGCGCGATACCAGCGACGTCATGCGGTGGTCCATTGGTATCGACCGTCCGACCTTCCTGAAGTGGCTCAACAAGGACCGCACTTTCTTCCTGTCCTTGCAGATGTTCGACACCTGGTATCTTGATCACGAAGGTGACAAGCACACCGGCTTCCTGAACGACGAGCACAACTTCATCACGACGTTCTTCTTCATCGGCAACTACATGCGTGATCGCCTGAAGCCGGTGGGTTTCTACGTCTGGGAAGAAGCGAGCAACTCGCACGTCGCTGGTTTGAACCTCGAGTGGCTGATGGACAACCATTGGTCGATCAAGGGTGGCTTCCACACCATCTGGGGTGGCACCGGCAATACCAACCACGACACCGGTCCGTTCACGACTTTCGTGACCCCGGGCTCGGATAACACCGTCAACCCGTACGTGATCTCGAACCTGGGTGTTGCTCACCAGGGTCTGGGCGCCGTGCGCAACTACGACGAAATCTTCTTCGAGCTGAAGTACCAGTTCTAAGTTGTTTCGCCAGCCCCCGCGCGGCCATCGCGGCCGCGCCGTGGGCACGAGATTGAAAACGGAGGGCACTGCCCTCCGTTTTTTTTGCCCCGGTCTTTGCCCTCGACGACGAGCGGCGACGCCCGACGGGCATCGCGTCAAGTGGATGGCGGGCGCGCGACCGTTTGCTAACATGCCGCTGCCGTGGTCCCTGCCTTGAACCCCGCATCGGCCGATGGGAACCCACGTGGGCGATGATGGTCGAGACTAGGCTTGCCGTCCGCTCAGCGCCTTGAATCCCAGGAGTGTCGTGAAATGCTGTATCCCTTCTCGCTGCGTGCGCTGTGTCTCGGTGTAGCCCTAGCGTGCCCGCTCGCCATGGCGGCCACGACGGTGGCGCCGGCCGCCAAGACGACGACAACGGCTGAGGCGGCGACCGACGCGGCCGGTGAAGACGCCGAGGGGGCCGCGCGACTGGTGCGCGAGGCGGTGTCCGTGGCGCGCCAGTTGCGCAAATCCGAGAACTTCTACGACCAGGTCGCGGCGGCCGGCACGCTCGTCGACATCGGCGACAAGGAATCGCTGCAGTTCCTCGCCGATACCTTGTCCCATCCCGACTGGTCGCTGATGCGCTCGGCCATCGACATGCTGCTCAACGTCCAACACCCGGCTGGCATCGATCTCATCTATCGCGCTGCGCAACAGGACGGCGAAGGCGTATTCATCAAGTTCCTGTCCGAATCCCTGGCCACGCGCCCGCGTGAAGACATGGCTGAATTCCTGATGACGGCATTGAAGGCGGATGATACCTGGGTCAAGAAGCATGCCCTGCAGGCGCTCGCCACCTTGCCCTTCAGCGACAAGGAAAAGCGCATCCGCTCGATCGCCGAAGACACGCATCAGGACTCGATGACACGCGCCTATGCCTACTACGTCTTGATGGACACCGACGCGCGCAACCAGTCGCTGGACAAACTGCTGGATCTCGCCGTCAACGGCAGCCCGGATGCACAGGAAGCGGCGGCGGTGGGCCTGGGGCTGGTCAAGAACGCCAAGACCCAGGCGGCATTGCAGTCCCTCGAAGCGTCGGACAACTCGCGTGCGCAATTGGCGGCCTACGCCAGCGAAGCCGGCTTTGGCGCCGATGACGCGATTTCCGTCATCGTCGAGAAGATTGCCCACGGCAGCGGCATGGAGTCATCGGTCGCGGCCGCCAGCGTGCGTCGCATGCCAGGCCCCATCGCCAGTCAGATCTCCGAATTGGTCACCACCTGCTGCAAGCTCGACACCGAGGTCGCGGCGCGCCTGCTCGAGTCCTGGGCGACCATCGATGCGGACCCCGGCCGCATGTTGAAATGGGGTTTGAACAATGCCGATCCGTCGGTACGCATGCAGGCGGTGTGGTTGGTGGGCGAGCGCCAGGATCGCAAGTATCTCAAGGACATCGGCCCGCTGCTCAAGGATTCGGACAGCGGTATACGGGCCATGGCGTCGTGGGCTATAGTCCGCATCCTCGGCGACGAATACGACCCCGGGGTTGAGATCTAGTGTGCTGACATCGTGAGTGACGCCGACAGCAAACCCGTCGTTGGGGCCTGGGAAGTCCTGGCGTCCGACGAGCTCTACCGCAATCCCTATTTCGCGTTCCGCCGTGAAACCTGCATGCTGCCCAACGAACGCATCATGCCGGCCTATTACGTGTGGGAGATGGTCGACTGGGTCAATGTCGTCGCGCTCACCCGCGCCGGCCAGTTGATACTCGTCAACCAGTATCGGCACGCGGCCAAGAATCGCTTCGTGGAATTCCCGGGTGGTACCACCGAGCCGGCCGCCAATGAAAGCCATGAGCAGGCGGCACGGCGCGAACTGCGCGAGGAGACCGGCTACGTGCCCGGCGCGCTGCACTACCTCGGCATGCACTATCCCAATCCCGGTTTGCAGGACAATCGCATGCACGTGTATCTCGCCGTCGATTGCGAGCGCATGGGCGAGCCGACCCTGGACCCGTTCGAAGACATCGAAGTGGAGTTGGTCGAAGTGGCCGATTTCCTCGACATGTTTCAGCATGGACGCCCGATTCATGCCTTGATGATGGCGTCCCTGACCATGGCCCTGCCGGCCATCAAGAAATTTTGCGCTAACGTGCCCAGCCCGATCTGAGCGCTTCCGCGTCGTAGCGCCGTCACCCATCATTCAACGGACAAGCAAGGGGCCTTCATCGTGCTCAATCATTTGCGAGCTGTGCTGTGTTCATTCGTGGCGCTGGCCTGGGTGCCGAGCTCCGCGCATGCCGGCGATTTCGATTTCGACGTCGCCGCGGCGCAGGCCAAGTCACCGCCGGCCGGCACCGTCATCGGCCAGGACAACGTCGACGGCATGGCCGAGATCATGGACCCGGACTTCGCCGGGCTGGTGAAGCAGGGCTGGTTGACCATCACCGTCGGCGAACCGATCCCGTTCGACCAGCATCCGAACTATATCGCTGCCACCGAGAAGTACGCGGGCCAGACCCAGCTCGGCAGCGAGCCTGGCGAGCTGTTGAACTACACCGCCGGGCGGCCGTTTCCCGGTGAGTTGTCGAGCGATGATCCGCGCGCCGGTGAGAAACTCGCCTGGAACATGCGTTATGCCTATGCCGGTGACGGCGGTGAAATTCCAGAGATGTACTGGTACTACCGCGACATGCGCAGCCAGAAGGTCGAACGCGTGCTGGAGTTCGAAGCCGCATCGATGCGTTTCATGTACCGCCATGTCATCGACCCGATGCCGGAGATCAAGGACAACGGCTACAAGGTCTACAACGCCGTCACGCTCACCGCGCTCGACCCGGGCGATGTCGCCAATACCAAGCTCATGATCTTCTACAACAGCGATGATCGCGCCGAAGAGCAGGGCTGGATGTACGTACCGCTGCTGCGCCGCGTGCGCCGCATCGCCACCTCGATGCGCACTGATTCGTTTCTCGGCAGCGATATCATGATCGAAGACTTCCTCGGTTACAGCGGCCGCATCATGGACATGGACTGGAAGTACAACGGCGACCGCTACATCCTGCTGCCGATGTACCGCCACGACCAGGTGCCCCATTCCGACAAGAAAGCGCGCAAGTTCGATCACAAGTATGTCGACTTCGGCGGCCATTCCGGCTGCTTTCCCAACGTGACCTGGCAGGTACGCAAGGTGCACGTGCTGGAAGGCAAGCCCAAGCGCGCCGATCATCCCTTGTCCAAGCGCTATTTTTACGTCGATGCGCAGACCAAGTTCCCGGTGTTCGGCAAGGTTTACGACCGCGGTGACGCACTGTGGAAGTTCCTGTACGCGGGGCTGGCCCACCCGGATTATCACCTGCCGGAGAACAAGGGCAGCGGCGTACCGATGCTCGATTCGTCGGCGGTGGTCGACATCCAGAACAAGCATTGCACGACCCTGCAGATGCTGACCCGCGTGAACCTGCCGAAGATGAACGCACGTGACTTCGAGCCGTCGTCGTTGAACGTCGGCGCGCGGTGAGCGGGCCATACACGCGAAACCCTGGTTTGGGCGGTATGCGTGTAGGTGCGAGTTCATTCGCACATTGATCGGCGGGCCTCCAGCGCTGGGCGCGGCTCGAATGTGCGAATTAATCCGCACCTGCAATTACGTTCGCTGTTCAATTGATGCGCGCCTTCGCGCGCGCTGGAGAGGGGAAGAACATGGCAAGCCCGCAAGCGGAAGCAATGAAGGATTTGTATCGTGGCTGGCTGGCCGTGATGGCGGCCAATCCCGAACTCGGCCTCGATGGTACGCGTGACCTGTTCGAGCACTGGGGTGATTTGACCACCGACCCCGGTGGCGTCGATTACCTCGAGGTGAATGCCGGCGGTGTGCAATGCATGTGGGCGGTGCCCCATGGTTGCGCCGAGGATCGCGTGGCCCTGTGCACCCATGGCGGTGGCTACGTCGCGGGTTCGATGTACTCCCATCGCAAGATGTTCGGCCACATCGCCAAGGCCATCGGTTGCAAGGCGCTGATCGTGCATTTCCGGCGTGCGCCCGAACACCCGCATCCAACCCCGGTGGAGGACACCGTCGCGGTCTATGCATGGCTGCTCGAGCAGGGTTACAAGCCGGAACATATCTGCACCACCGGCGATTCCGCGGGCGGTGCGCTGTCGACCACCGTGCTGCTGGCGGCGCGTGACAAGGGCTTGCCGCTGCCGGTCGCGGCCATGCCGATGTCGCCCTGGTATGACATGGAAAGCCTTGGCGAATCGCTGAAGACCAATGCCGCCAAGGACTGCCTCGCCAATGAGTCCATGGTCAAGACCATGGCGGCGACCTTCCTCGGCGGCGCGTCGCCGGTCGACCCGCTCGCCAATCCGCTCAAGGCCAATCTCGAGGGCTTGCCGCCGATCTACATCCAGGTCGGTGGCGATGAAACCCTGCTCGATGATTCCCTGCGTTTCGAAAAACTGGCGCGGGCGGCGGGGGTCGATGTGCGTTGCGACGTGTTCGCCGAGATGCAGCACGTGTTCCAGTTCATGGCCGGTCGCGCGCCGGAGGCGGATGACGCCATCGCGCGCATGGCCGCCTGGGTCAAGCCCAAGCTCGGGCTTTAAATCGGCTTGCGCGCGTCGCAGGCGCATTCAAACTCAGTGATGGAAAAAAGTATTCGATGAATAATCCCGCACACGACCCGCGTTCGGTATTCGATCTCACGGGCAAGCGCATCCTCGTCACCGGCGCATCCATGGGGCTCGGCAAGCGTTTCGGCTGGACGCTGGCGCGGGCCGGCGCCGAGGTCATCCTGGCGGCGCGCAGCGAAGACAAGCTGCGTGAACTGGCCGACAGCATTGCCGCGTTCGGCGGCAAGTGCGTATGCGTGGCGCTGGACGTACGCGACCGCGCCGCGATCCGTGACACGGTGGCGAGCATCGAACAGGCCGGTCCCATCGACGTGCTCGTCAACAACGCCGGCATCGCCATCGTCAAGGCGCCCGAGCGCTACCAGGATGACGATTGGGACAATGTCTACGAAACCAACCTACGCGGGCCGTGGGTGTTGGCGCAGGCCATCATCCAGCGCTGCCTGAAGGACGGGCGGCCGGGCAACATCGTCAATATCGCGTCGATCCTGGGCATGCGCCCGCTTGGACATATCGCGCCTTATGCTGCAGCCAAGGCCGCGCTCATCAATCTCGGCCGCGAGCTGTGCGTGGACCTCGCCGGCCGCGGCATCCGCGTCAATGCGCTCGCGCCGGGCTATTTCGAAACGGAAATGAACCGCGACTGGCTGAAGTCACCGGCCGGCGAACGTCTGCGGCAACGCATTCCCACCGGCCGCTTCGGTCAACCGGAGGATCTGGACGGCGCCATCCTGTTCCTGGCCTCGGACGCCTCGGTGTTCATGAACGGCCAGGTGCTGACCATCGACGGTGGGCATACCGCGGGGCTGTGACGCGAACAAGCATGGTACCTGTAGGTGCGAATTCATTCGCACATTGTTGGCGGGCTCACACGCCCGGCATGGCCATTCCAATGTGCGAATGAATTCGCACCTACAGCGCCACACCTGATGCGTTATACCGTCCACACCACCAGGCGCCAATCCAGCACGGTGCTTTCTTCGTAGCTCTTCCCGTCCGCCGCGGCGCGCTTGGCAAAGGTCAGCGCGTGCAACTCCATGAGCTTGCCGCCGGCCGCTACCGGCGTTTCGCTGGTCACCGTGAACTCGGTGCGGATGATGTCTTCTTCCAGCACCGGCGCGGTGTGTTCGCAGCCCTGCCAGCCGATGAGACCGAGCAGGTTCGGCAGCGCGCGCCCGATTTGCGCGAGCGTAATGGAGATGGTGTGACCACCGTAGACCAGGCGCTTGCCGAGATAGCTGCGCGAGGCGTCGGTGTGGGTGAAGGCGATGTTGCCGGTGATGCGCACCAGTTCCGGGGCGCAGGTCACGGTGTCCTGCGGACCGATCACGACGCGGTCGCCAACGCTAAGCGCCGGAGCCGGTACCTTGTACTGCTCTGGCGCCATGGCCGCGAGGTTCCAGCCGCGCGGCACGGCGTCGATCAACTGCGCATCCTCGAGGCGCTCCGGGATCCAGTCGAATGAATCGTTCTTGCCGGTGTCGGCATTGGCATCGCGACAGGGGATCATCGGGCAACGCCAGTACTGCATCACGCGCTCGCCGTGCTGGTTGGTGGTGTCCATTTCCAGCGCCACCATGCCGGTCGCGTCGCGGCCGGGCTTTACCTTGTTCTGCCTGAGGCCCACCACCTTGGTGGTGGTGGTCAGGGTGTCGCCCACGAACACCGGCGCCAGCAGCAGCAGGCCGCGGTAGAAGAGGTTGCCCTTGACCTGTTGCGAGGCGAACGTGGTCTGGCCGTTGACCAGGTTGATGACCATCATCGGATGCACCAGCGAACGCGCGTCGCCGGTCACGGCCTGTGACAGGTGACGGTCCAACGGCAAACGCATGCGGTCACCGGTCACCGACTGGTAGAAGGCGGTGTGGCCCTCGGTCACGGTCACGGCGGGCGCCGCGAAAACCTGCCCGACGTGGAAGTCCTCGAAGTAGGGACCGTCAATATAGTGTTCGGCCATGATCCTCACCCTGGCTGTGCGGCGCTTGCGGCCGCTCGTGGTTGTCCGTCCGCCGCGCGAAGCCGCGGACCCGAAATAGATGCGCGGGCGTGAAGCGCCTCAGCGCGATGCAAACTCCGCACGCAGCGCCGCGCCCTGTTGGTCTAGCGCCGGCACCGCGGCGTGGCTGAGCACGTCGCCGGTGCGTCGGATCAGCGAGACCGTGTGTCCGCCGGCTTCGATTTCCTTGCGCTTGAGGGCCGGATGTTTCTGCAGGCCGCCGATGTCGTTGATGCTGCCGCAGGCGATGCCGGCGCGGTTGAGTTTCAAGGCAAGCTCGGCCTGCGTGTAACGCGCGAACACCGCTTCCATGTCGGCCCGCAGCGCATCGCGATTCTCGACGCGCAGCACGTTGCTCCGGTAGCGCGGGTCGTCGGCCATCTCCGGTCTTTCGAGACCGTCGCGGCACAGTTGCACCCATTCGCGGTTGTTCTGGATGACGACGAAAATCGGACCGTCCTTGGCGGCGTAGGCGCCGTAGGGCGCGAGCTGCGCATGGTCCATGCCGGTGCCGGTCAGCATCTTGCCGGTGTATTCGAGGATCGCGAGCGGCACCGCCATCCATTCCGACAGCACTTCGAACAGCGACAGCTCGACATGCGTACCGACGCCACTGCCGTGCCGCGCATAGAGCGCCTTCAGAATCTCGCCATAGGCGGAAAGGCCGGTGGAGATGTCGCAGATCGAGGCGCCGACCTTGCTCGGCTGGCCGGGCGCGCCGGTCACGGAGCACAGGCCCGTCTCGGCCTGGATCAGGGCATCGTAGGCCTTCATGTCGGCGTAGGCGCCGGTCGTGCCATAGCCCGAGATGCTGCACATCACCAGGCGCGGATTAAGTGCGTGCACGGCCGCGAATCCGAAGCCGAGCTTGTCCACCGACCCCGGCTTCAGGTTCTGGATGAACACGTCCGCGCGTTCCAGCATGCGCCGCAACAAGGCGGCGTCTTCGGCGCGGGTGAGATCGACCACCAGCGATTCCTTGCCGCTGTTCAACCACACGAAGTAGGCGCTCTGGCCGTGTATGGCGCTGTCGTAGGCACGCGCGAAATCGCCTTCCGGACGCTCGAGCTTGATGACGCGCGCCGCCCTCGGCGAGCAGGCGCGTGCAGTAGGGCGCGGCCACCGCTTGCTCGAGGGAAACGACCAAGAGATCGGACAGGGGCAATGTCGACATGGCTATGGGCTACTCAACGCAGTGCAAGGGCCGGGGAGGCTGACGGACGCTCGTGGCCATGACCGGCATGGGCGCGGCGACCGCCAGCTTCCTGCGCTCAATAGGCGCGCGGCAGTTCGAGCTCGTGCTCGGCGATGTAGGAAAGGATGAGATTGGTCGAGATCGGCGCGATGCGGTACAGGCGCGATTCGCGGAACTTGCGCTCGACGTCGTATTCCTCGGCCACGCCGAAGCCGCCATGGGTCTGCATGCAGGTGTCGGCCGCTGCCCACGCCGCTTCCGAGGCCAGCATCTTGGACAGGTTGGCGTAGGTGCCGGCATTGCCGCCCGACTCGTAGATGCGGCAGGCTTTCTCCAGCACCGCCTCGGCCGCTTCGGTCTGCGCGAAGGCCTGGGCGATGGGGAACTGGATGCCCTGGTTCTGGCCGATGGGGCGCCCGAACACCACGCGCTCGCGCGCGCATAGTCCGAGGCCTTCTTGATGAACCAGCGCGCGTCACCGATGCATTCGGCCGCGATCAGGATGCGCTCGGCATTCATGCCCGACAGGATGTAGCGGAAGCCCTTGCCTTCCTCGCCGATCAGGCTGTCGGCCGGGATCGGCACGTTGTCGAAAAAGATCTCGGTGGTCGAGTGGTTGATCATGGTGCGAATGGGATTGATGGTCATGCCATTCTTCTTCGCTTCGCGCATGTCGATGAGGAACACCGACAGGCCATCGGCGCGCTTGGCGACCTTGTCCTTGGGCGTGGTGCGCGCCAGCAGGATCATGAGGTCCGACTGCAGCGCGCGCGAGGTCCACACCTTCTGGCCGTTGACGATGTACTTGTCGCCATCGCGCACCGCGACCGTGGTGATGCTGGTGGTGTCGGTGCCGGCGGTGGGCTCGGTCACACCGAAGGCCTGCAGGCGCAACTCGCCGGAGGCGACGCCGGGCAGGTATTTCTGTTTCTGTTCGGCACTGCCATGACGCAGCACCGTGCCCATGGTGTACATCTGCGCGTGGCAGGCGCCGGCGTTGCCGCCGAATTCATGGATGGCTTTCAGGATCTCGACGCCCATGGAAATCGGCAGGCCGCTGCCGCCGTATTCTTCCGGGATCAGCGCGGCGAGCAGGCCGAGTTCGGTCAGACGGTCGACGAATTCCTTGGGATATTGACGCTCGCGGTCCTTGGCGCGCCAGTATTCGCCGGCGAATTCCTCGCAGACCTTTTTCACGGTGTCACGCAGTTGCGAGACAATTTCCTGGTGTTCGTCAGACATGCTTGTGCTTCCACGCTTGAATGCTGTGGCCGGCGAGGATAGCCCACCGGCGGTTGGAAAACGAACGGCAGCGGCTCGTGGCCACTGCCGTCGGCAACTCGTGATACGAGTTATTTCAGCGCCAGGATCTTGTCGAGCACCGGCATCAGGTAGCGGTTGAACACATCGGGATTTTCGCTCATGGGGAAATGCCCGATTTCCTCCATGATGATGCACTCGGAGTTCTTGGTATTGCGCGCCGCTTCCTCGGTCATTTCCGGGGTGCAAGCGAAATCGTAAACGCCGGTCATGTAGTACATCGGCACCTTGCCCGACAGCTGCTGGGTCTTGCCGCGGAAGTCGTGGTCGAAGGAGTAGAAGTACAGATCCCCCTTGAAGATACCCGGACCGCCCTGGGAGTAGTACCACCAGGTTTCCCAGCGATACTTGTCCGGGCTCTGCGGCGCCATCAGGCCGAATACCGAAGTGGCGCAGACCTCACCACCGTGGATGTGCGAATGACGCAGCCAGTCGAGATGCCAGCCCGGCGACCATTCGCAGGCTTCGACCGCGATCAGCGCCTTGACGTCGTTCTCGTATTCGGCCGCCAGGTGCAGGCAGATGTTGCCGCCCATCGAGCTGCCCATGATCACCGGCTTGTCGAGGCCGAGCTCGCGGCAGAACGCCATCAGGAGGCCTGAGTAGTACTTGGCAGTGAGCTTGTACTCTTCCTCTTCCTTGTACCAGTCATAGGGCGGAATGGACTTGCCGTGGCGGGGCAGGTCCAGCGCGATGACGCGGAAGTTCTTGTTGATGGCCGGGTCGCACAGCTGGTGGCGCCATTCGCGTCCATCGGTGCCGGCGGTGTGCAGGCACACCATCGGAATGCCCTGGCCGGCTTCCTCGTAGTAGATGCGGTATTCGGTGCCTTCGAAGGGCACCCAGATGTAACGGCCAACTATCGGTTCAATTTTTGCCATGTCAAATTCTCCCTTGCGCTCACACTTCGCGCATGCGGTCGAGCGCCCAGCAGAGCGCGCGCAGGTTCTGCCACAGGACCATCTGGTCGCCTTCCAGCGTCAGGCGCCCATGGAGCGGATGCGCCATGGCCCAGATATCGTTGTACATCGGCGGCGGAACCTTCTGGCAGAACTTTGCCCACGATTCAGCCGGGCCACGAATGGCAAGCTGGTAGCAGGTCTCCGGGCCGAGCGTGTCGGTGAACTCCGCGAGTTTGCCCTTCTGAAATGAAACGACGTATTGCTTGTCGCCGAACCCGAAAAGCAGATCTGCGGTCAGGTGCTTGCCGATCCATTTCATCGGACCGTTGCTGTTGACCGCGTCCTGCCACTTCTTGACCCAGGCAGTATCGAACATGGTGTTACTCCCTCTTGGTGAGATGAACCCGGTCGCCGATGGGCCGCCAAGGACAGCCGGTACATGCGTGGGGGTCCGGTAATCGGGCGCCGTCAGGGCCTCGTGGGCACGGCCGGCGTCGCGTGGTGAGGGGGCAGCTTAATGAGTTGGCGACTGGGGTGTAAATGAGGGGATGTCGATAGGACCGATAAGAAAATCTTATCGCCGCGCGCGGCCCGCGCTCAGCCCTTGGCGACCCGCCAGTACTCGCCGTCGTAGGCCTTCACGCATTCCTCGAGCAGCGTGGTGGTGGCGCGCACGGCATTGGACACCGGACGGTTGCTGGCCCGCGCCAGCACCATGTGACGCTCGACCCGCGGCGCGATTATCGGCACGGCCTGCAGCTCGCCGCGCGCCAGTTCATCGGCCACCGCCGCGCGTGACAGCACGGTGTTGCCGACGCCGAGCTTGGCCAGCGCCTTCATCTGCATGAAGGCGTCGATTTCGACCTTGGGCGACAGCACCACGTCGTGCTCGACGGCGATCCTGTCGAGCATGTCGCGCAGGCCGTGGTGGCGGCCGGGCAGGATGAGATCCATGGCCGCCAGCTCGGCGAAGCGCACCGCTCGCCGCCGCTTGCGCGCGTTGGCGCTCTCGACCAGGTAGAGCTCCTCGGTGAACAGCGGCGTGGCGCTGATCGCGGCGTCGCGCTGTACGCCGTGCAGCACGCAGAAATCGAGCTGGCCGGTGCGCAGCCAATCCAGCACGTAGCCGCTGGTGCCTTCCACCACGCGCAGCGCGACCTTGGGATAGGCCTCCTGCATGCGCACGATCAGCGGCACCGACAGCGCCGCGCTGATGGACGACGGCAAGCCCAGCACCACGCTGCCTTGCGGGTCGCGACTGCCGGCCTGGATGACCTGCCGCGCATCGTGCACCTGGTCGAGGATGAGGCGCGCGCGGGTCAGCAGTTCGCGGCCGGCCTCGGTCGGCACTACGCCTCGCACCGAGCGCGCCAGGAGCTTCACGCCGAGTTCGTCCTCGAGTTTCTTGACCTGTTGGCTGAGCGCCGGCTGCGCGACGTACAGCGATTCGGCGGCGCGTTTCATCGAGCCGCGTTCGACGATTTCGACGAAGTAGCGCAGGTTGCGAAGATCCATGGGCGCGCGGCTCGCGGTGGCGGACGGTGATATCGCGCAAGTTTATAGCAGGCGCCGTGATTTGCGGCATTGCTTATAGCCAGTGCTTCGCGCCGGGTGGCCCCGGCGCGGGTTTACACCCGCGCACGGATCGGGGAGGCTTGCCGCTCCCTATCACGCATGAGAATTTCCTATGTCATTTCTCGCCAACCCGGCCTTGCAGCGCAAACTGGTCGATGCGCTGAACGCCAACACCGCCTTCGCGACCCAGGCCCAGGCATTCGACGGCGCGGTGCAACTCGAAGTCGACAACGATTGCCTGTGGCTGAAGATCTACAAGGGCCGGGTCATCGACCACCAGGCCAGCCCGTCGATTTTCGGCTACACCTTCAAGCTGCGCGGCACGGCGCGCGCGTGGGGCCTGCTGCTGTCCGGTGAGCGCCTGTGGGCGGATCTCACCTTTCCCGGCAAGCGCGATTTCTCCGATGACCCGACCTTGAGCCGGGTCGGCGAAATGAGCGTCGAGATTGCCACCGAGGGCAACCTCATCGAGGCCGGCCGCCTGACCGAGGCGATGTTCGAACTGGCCTACACCCTGCGCAGCGTGGCGAACTGAGCGCAGCTGCGCGTCGCCCGCAATCATCAAGACCGCTAGCCGTCGCGCCGCCGCCGGCGTGGCAAGAGGAATACCATGAGCACACCCGAAGACATCCGCGGCCATTACGTACGCGTCAATGGCACCCGCACCTTCTATGACGAACTGGGCGCAGGCCAACCGCTGGTTTGCGTGCATACCGCCGGCGCGAGTTCGCTGGAATACCAGTACATCCTGCCGCTGTACGCCGAGCAGGGCTTTCACGCCTACGCGCTCGACCTGCCCGGCCATTCGCGCTCCTATCCGGTCGACTGGCAGGCGCACCGCAGCATCCACGAACACGCGGAATTCGTGCACGCCTTCGTCAAGACCCTGGGCTTGCACAACCCGGTCATCACCGGCTGCTCCATCGGTGGCGACATCACCCTCGACTACGCCGCCCATCATTGGCAGGAGATGGCGGCCGGCATTGCCATGGAGGGCCTGGGCCGCTCGCCGACCTTCCCGAGCCCGGCCAACATGACGCACCCGTCGTGGACGCCCGGCTGGCAGGACATGATGGAGCGCGCCGCGCTGGAGTCCCTGGGCCGTGGCGTATCGCAGGACAAGCGCGAGGAACTGCGCTGGCAGCATCGCAATTCCCAGGTTAGCGCGGTCGGCGACCTGGTCGCGTGGGCCGGGCACGACGTGCTGGGCAAGCTCGGC
The DNA here is from genome assembly GCA_016719885.1 of Pseudomonadota bacterium. Lineage (NCBI taxonomy): Bacteria > Pseudomonadati > Pseudomonadota > Pseudomonadota bacterium. The sequence continues at coordinate 448,572 of JADJYF010000001.1, forward strand.
GCCGTGCAGTGCCCGATGCTGGTGGTGCGCGGCGAGGACGACTTCTGGGTGCCGCGTGAACTGGCCGAGGAAACCGCCCGGGCGATGCCGAAAGGCGAGGTCACCCACTTGCCGGCGGTCGGCCATTACCCGATGTTCGAGGAGCCGCAATTGATTTCAATCATGGCTGGTGACTTTTGCCGCAAACACGGTATCCTGCCGCCCAAGAAATAAACCCGGCAAAAATTCGGGTAAGCAATCAACGGGGGAAGCCCGGCGATCGCGAGACAGTGGGGCGACTCGTTGTCCGGTCAGCCGGGCCAGAGGGGGGGACAAAGGGCGGCGCAAGCCGCCCTTTTGTTCTTCCCCAACCGGGAGGCGGCTCGATCTTGAGGAAGTAGGCGTCCGCCGTGGCCCCTTGATGACTTTGATTTTGTTGTTGATGCCTCGATGAGGTTGGTGTTGCCGCCCTCGGTCGCCCCCCCCTCCCCGCCCCCCCCCCCCCCCTTCGACCCACGCGACCCGCCGCCCTCCACGCTACGGCGAGACCTTTTTTGATGCGTCTCAGCCCTTGGCCAAGGTGTTCAACTGCGCGCCCCAGTTCTCGTAGGAACGCAGCGCCTTGAACGTGATCTTGGGCACGATGTGCGCGTAGCCGAGCTTCCAGATCGGCAGGCTGTGGATGATGTCGTCAATCTGATCGCCATTGTCGACTTCGAACACCGCAATCACCTGGTACTCACCGGCCACTTTCCAGATGGCCTTGATGGCGCCGGCCTTGACCGCCTCTATCGCGGCCACGGACTCCTGGCGCCAGATCTCGAAGAACTCTTTGTTGGTAAGACTTTCGGGTTTGGCCAGATCGGCCGTCATCATCACCAGCATGGGAACCTCCCGTGTACGTTGTGGATCTAGCATCGGCGGCGTACCGCAAGAGCCGCGCCGAAGGCCGATTATGGATCAGGGACGGCGCGCAAGGCGCGCCAGGTTTTCGGCGCGACGTGTCACATCCGGATCGATGACGACGGGCACCGCGGCGATGTTCGCGACATACGCGGCGGGCAAGGCGTGATGACGGGCGCCCGCCAGCACGTAGCCGTGATACCAGTCGTAGGGCGCGAGCGTGGTGTCCAGCGCCGCGGCTTCGGCCCGGTAGAAGAAACATGCGCCGAGCGTGGGGTCCTCGAGTTGTTCGACGGCATAGCCGTGGCCGACGCCTTCAATGCGATCGAGCGTGGCGCGCGCCGCCGTGTCGATTCGATACACCACGCCGTAGGCCACCGCGCCCGCGCAACGTTCAAGGCTGCATTTGCCGGAACCGTCGGCGCCGCGCTTGTGAAACACGAGGGCGGTGTCGGCCAGGCCCACGACGCCGGCCACGCCGTGCACGGCGATGCGATCGCCGAGGCGCGGCGGAAACAAGTTGGAACCGTAGGCGAGATAGTTGAGTGTGCGCATGGCCGTTCCGTCGGAGGCTCACATCTTCAGGCGCGCCCGCCGCGGTGTAAACTTGACGCTGTCCACGGCTGCGGCCCAAGGAACACACCACGCGGCCGATGCGCTGAAGGAGCCTCCCGGATCATGACCCACCCCGACGACCTACGCGCCTGGCGTCACGCCCATGTGCCGGTGTTCAACGACAACAAGCTCAAGCTCGGCATTTTCGGCATGAACTGCAGCAACGGCTGCACCATCACCCACGCGCCGACCAGCTTCGAGCCGACCTACCAGCACAACGTCAAGATAGCCAGGCTCGCCGATCGCATCGGCCTCGAACTCTTGGTGCCGGTCGGGCGCTGGAAACATTTCGGTGGCAGCACCCGGTTCAACGCCAACAATCTCGAGGTCTATACCTGGGCCACGGCCATGGCCTGCAACACCGAGAAGCTGATGGTGTTCGCCACCTCCCACGTGCCGACCGTGCATCCGCTGCTGGCCGCCAAGCAGTCGGCCACCATCGACAACATCTCCGCCGGGCGTTTCGGTCTCAACATCGTGTGCGGCTGGTTCCGCCCCGAGATAGAGATGTTCGGCATCGAACAACGCGACCATGACGCGCGGTACCGCATGGCTGACGAATGGCTGAGCGTCATCAAGCGGGCCTGGACCGAACAGGATTTCGATCATCACGGCGAGTTCTACGACATCAAGGGTGGTTTCCTGTTGCCCAAGCCGGTCCAGCAGCCGTACCCGACGCTCATAAATGCCGGCAGTTCGGAAGCGGGGCGTGAGTTCTCCGCCCGGCATGTCGATTACAACTTCATCACCATCACCACCGAAGACGAGGCGCGCTTCCTGATCAAGGACGTCAAGGCGCGCGCCGCCGCCCACCAACGCGAATGCGGGGTCATGACTTACGGCTTGGTGTGCTGCCGCGATACCGAAGCCGAGGCCCGCGAGCTGTACGACAGCATCGTGCGCCACGGCGATTGGGAGGCGACCGAGAACATCATGAAGATACTCGGTATCGAAAGCAGCTCTTTCGGCAACCAGGACACCGTGCGCAATCTCGGCGAACGCTTCATCGCCGGCTGGGGCGGCTACCCGCTGGTCGGCACGCCCGAGCAGGTGGTCGAGAAGATGCAGCACATCCACGCCATGGGCATCGACGGGTTTATCCTCTCGTGGCTGGACTATGCCGAAGAGCTCGAATATTTCGGCGAGCGCGTCATGCCGCTGCTCCGGCAGGCGGGGCTGCGCGTATGAAAGAATTCTAGAAGGGCGCGTTTCTTTGTGGGTCAGACTTCAGTCTGACGATTCAAGCGCGACCCGGAGTCAGACTGAAGTCTGACCCACAACACACTGGCCTTAATCCATTCCAGGAGTCCCCATGTCCGCCACCGCCTCCACTTTCAGCGCCGAAGACGAGAGCCAGATCCTCGACGCCATCGGTGCCTGGCTCAGGACCGAGGTCCGCCACCAGGTCAAACAGTTCGACCACGCCGACGAATACCCGCACGACATCGTGAAGCAGATGAAGGAGCTGGGGCTGTTCAGCCTCATGTACCCGACCGAGTGCGGTGGCCTGGGCATGAACGCCAGCGCCTATGCCAAGGTCATCACCTTGTTGTGCGAGACCTGGATGAGCCTCGCCGGCGTCATCAATACCCACATGATGCTCGGTCAGTTGGTGCTGCGCTTCGGCACCGACGAGCAAAAGGCGCATTTCCTGCCGCGTCTCGCCAGCGCCGAGCTGCACGGCGTGTTGTGCCTCACCGAGCCCGATGCCGGCACCGATCTGCAGGGCATCAAGACCCGCGCCAAACGCGATGGCGACGATTACGTGCTGAACGGCTCGAAGATGTGGATCACCAACGGCATGTATGGCTCGCTGTACGCGGTGCTGACCAAGACCAACCCCGATGCCAAGCCGGCGCACAAGGGCATGACCCTGTTCCTGGCCGAACGCGGGCCCGGCTTCAACATCGACGGCAAGCTCAAGAAGCTCGGCTATCGCGCGGTGGAGAGCGTGGCGCTGAGCTTCCAGGACTACCGCATTCCGGCCTCGCGCATCCTCGGCGGCGAGGAAGGCCATGGTTTCCACCACGCGGTGGGTGGCCTCGAGCTCGGGCGCATCAACGTCGCCGCGCGCGCGGTGGGCGTGGCGCGCGCGGCGCTGACCGATGCCGTGCGCTACGCCCAGCAGCGCAAGACTTTCGGCAAGCCCATCTGCGAGCACCAGGCGATACAGATCAAACTCGCCGACATGGCGACGCGCGTGGAGGCGGCGCGCCTGCTGGTGGAGCAGGCGGCGAGCAAGTACGACCGTGGCGAGCGCTGCGACATGGAGGCCGGCATGGCCAAGCTGTTCGCCTCCGAAGCCGCGCTGTCGAACGCCACCGAAGCCATGCGCGTGCACGGCGGCTACGGCTATTCCCAGGAGTTCGACGTCGAGCGCTATTACCGCGACGCGCCGCTCATGTGCATAGGCGAGGGCACCAACGAGATCCAGCGCGTGCTGATCGCGCGGGAACTCGTCAAGCGCTTCCCGGCCTGACGCGGCTCACGCCGCCGGCGCGTAGGCGATGACTTCGATCTCGATCTTCGCGCCCGGCAGCACCAGGCCCGACACCACCGTCGAACGCACCGGTGGTGCATCGGCGAAGGCCTCGGCATACGCGCGGTTGAAGGCCGCGAAATCGCCGACCTCGGTCAGCCACACGGTGGCCTTCACCACCGCCGACAGGTCAAGGCCCGCCAGCGCCAGCAGCTCGCCGATATTGCGCAGGCAGTGGCGGGTCTGGGCCTCGATACCGTCGGCGACGCGGCCGTTCTCGTCCAGGCCCAACTGGCCGGACAGGAATACGAAGTCACCGGCGCGAATGGCCTTGGACAGCGGCAGTGGCGTGCCGTCGGCCAGCGTGAAGCGACCGCCCAGTATGGTGTGTTGCATGGAACTCTTCCTCGTTGATGGAACGGCCCGGCGCGCCTGCATGGGCCGCGAGGCGGGTATAGTAACGCGCATCCCGTGATTGCCCGTCGAGGCCAGCCCGTGCAGCGCATGCCCACCTTGTTCCTGTCCCACGGCGCGCCCAATGTCGCGCTCTACGACCTGCCGGCCAGGCGCTTCTTCGATGGCCTCGCTGCAACCCTGCCGAGGCCGCGCGCGATCGTGGTGGCGTCGGCCCATTACGCGGCCTCGGTGCCGGCGCTGACGGCCAGCGCGCAACCGCAGACCATCCATGACTTCGGTGGCTTCGAGCCCGAGCTCTACGCCATGCGCTACGCGGCGCCGGGCGCGCCCGATGTCGCCGCGCGTGCGCTGGAACTCATCAAGAGCGAACTCGGTGTGCAGGGTCTCGCCGATCACTCCTGGGGCTTCGACCATGGCGCGTGGAGTCCCTTGATGCGCATCTACCCCGAGGCCGACGTGCCGCTGGCGGTGTTGAGCTTGAAACCCGATGGCGATGCGCGTTGGCATTACCGCCTCGGCCGCGCGCTGCGCGCCTTGCGTGACGAAGGCGTGTTGGTCATCGGCTCTGGCTCCATGACGCACAACCTCGGCCGCCTGCAGCCGCCCATGACCTTCGATGCCGAAGCGCCATGGGTCACGGCCTTCATGGCCTGGGTCAATGACAAGCTCGCCGACGGTGATGCCGAGGGCCTGTGTGACTACCGCGCGAGCGCGCCCCATGCGCGCGATTGCCATCCGACCGAAGAACACTTCCTGCCGCTGTTCGTGGCGCTGGGCGCCGCCGGCAACGGCTGGCGCGCCAGCAACATTCACCACAGCACGACCTTTGGCACCCTGTCGATGGACGCCTGGCGCTTTGACTGACACGCCCTTGCGCATCACGCGCGTCAGCGCGCAGCCGATCTCGTTCGCGGTGCCCGAGGCTTTCCAGGTCAGCCTCGGCATCGGCCGCACCGTCAAACGTGACGCGGTGATCGTGAAGGTCGAGACCGACGCAGGCCTCATCGGCTGGGGCGAAGCGCATGCCGCGCGCGCGCCGACCGCGATTGCCGAACTCATCAATTCGACCTTGGCCGCGCTCGTGACCGGCATGGATGCGCGCGACACCGAGGCAGTGTGGCAGCGCGTGTATCGCATGCAGCTCGCCAGTCACGGCGCCGGCGCGGCCGCCGTGATCGGGCTGTCGGGCATCGACATGGCGCTATGGGACGTGAAGGGCAAGCATGCCGGGCTGCCGCTCTACGCGCTGCTCGGCGCCGAGCAACGCGCCATCGACAGCTATGCCGGCGGCATTGCCTTGGGTTTCGAGCCGCCGGCGGCCTTGGCCGAGGAGGCCGCGGCGCTGCATGCGCGCGGCTTCGGCGCGCTCAAGCTGCGCATGGGCGACGGCGTCGATAACGACCGCGCGCGGGTCAGTGCAGTGCGCGAGGCGCTGGGTGCCAAGGTCACGCTCATGGTCGACGCCAACACCGCCTACGATCTCGATATCCTGCGTGCTGTCGCGCCGTGCTTCGAGCGACATGACATCGCGTGGCTGGAGGAGCCGTTCCCGCCGCACGCCTGGCGCGACTACCAGGCCGCCGCGCGCCTGACCCGCGTGCCGCTGGCGGCGGGCGAGAATCACTACACGCGTTTCGATTTCGAGCGGGCCGAGGCCGATGGCGCGATCCGCATCTGGCAACCGGACCTGTCGAAGACCGGCGGCATCACCGAGGGGCTGCGCATCGCGGCGCTGGCGGCGCGCGCCGGCATCAAGATTCATCCCCACACTTCCGTGACGGGACTCAACATGGCCGCTTCGCTGCATTTCCTGGCGGCCATCGGCAACGGCGGCTATTACGAGGCCGACGTCACGCGCTACAACCCGTTCCGCGACGCGCTGTGCAGCCCGGTGCAGGTGTTCGACGCGGCCGCGCGCGTGCTGCCGCCCACCGGCGCGGGTCTCGGCGTCGAACTCGATCTCGCCATGCTGGCCGCCAGCACGGCCATCGCGGGGCCGGGTTACGTGTGAGCGGCGTACGATGATCAACATCCTCATCGGCACGCGCGCGCAGCTCATCAAGATGGCGCCGGTATTGCTGGCGCTGGAACGCGGCGGGGTGAGCTACCGGCTCGTCATGAGCGGCCAGCATCACGCGACCATGGCCGAACTCCTGCACGAATTTGGCGTGAGCACACCGGCGGTGCATCTCTACGAGGGCCGCGAGATCACCGGCGTGGCGCAGATGGCGCGCTGGTTCCTGCACATGCTGTGGCGCGGGTGGCGTCAGCGTGAGCGCCTGTTCGCCCGTGCCGGCCGCGACGCGATGGTGGTGCACGGCGATACGGTGTCGACCTTGCTCGGCGCCTTGCTCGGGCGCGTGCTCGGCTTCGAAGTCGTGCACATCGAATCAGGCCTGACGTCCGGGCGCTGGCGCGAACCTTTTCCGGAGGAGCTGACGCGGCGCCTGGTGTTTCGCCTCGCCCACCTCGCGTTCTGCCCCGGGCCGTGGGCAGCGGCCAACATGCGGCCGTTCACGGCCGAGGTCATCGATACCGGCGCCAATACCATCGTCGACGCGGTGCAGGAGGCAATGGGACGCTTCGAGCAGGCCGAGGTCAAGGCGCCCGACGCGCCCTACGCGGTGGTGTCCCTGCATCGCTTCGAGAACATCTTCGAAGCCCATCGTTTCGCTTTCATCATCGCCATGCTCGAACGCATGGCCTTGCGCATACCGCTGGTGTTCGTGTTGCATCCCGCCACGCGCCGGCAGGCCGAGAAATTCGATCTCTTGTCGCGTCTCGAAGACAACTCGAATATCACCCTGCTGCCGCGCATGACCTACATCCCGTTCCTGAAGCTCCTGTGTGGCGCGCGCTTCGTGGTGAGCGACGGCGGCAGCAACCAGGAAGAACTGGCGTGGCTGGGCATCCCGACCTTGCTCATGCGTGGCGCCACCGAGCGCCAGGATGGATTGGGGGAGGGCGTGGTGGTCAGCAACTACGAGGCCGAGATCATCACGCGCTTCGTCGACGAGGTGCTGGCGGCGCCGGGCGAGCGGCGTGCGCATGCGCGCATGCCGTCACCGTCGGCGATGATCGCGAAGGTGCTGGCCGAGCGCTACCAGTAGGTGCGAATTCATTCGCACACTTTCATGTCAGACTGAAGTCCGACCCACACGAAGAGGCCTTCTGTTGTGGGTCGGACTTCAGTCTGACATGCATGGCGAGGCCGCTTGGAACCTGTTCGAGTGTGCGAATGAATTCGCACCTGGGGAAGGCGACGCGCCGTTCGAACCAGGTGCCGCTCAGCGGCCCTTGAACTCCGGCACGCGCTTCTCGAAGAACGCGTTCAAGGCTTCCATGTGATCCTCGGTCTGGTGCAGCGTCACCTGCAGCGCGGCCGACATTTCCATGACTGAACCGAAGCTCGCCATGGTGCCTTCGCGCATGAGCTTCTTGGTCATGCGCAGCGCCTGCGGCGGCTGCACGCAGATCTTCTTTGCGAGCGTCTCGCAGTACGTCATCAGTTCCGCGTCCGGCACCACTTCCGATACCAGGCCCCATTCGCGCGCGGTCGGCGCGTCGATGAGATCGCCGGTGAAGAACAGCTGCGCGGCGCGTGACCAGCCGATCTGACGCGGCAACAGCCATGCGCCGCCGTCGCCCGGCAGCAGGCCGACCTTGAGGAAGGTCGCGCCGAAACGCGCCGAGGCGGCGGCGATGCGGATGTCGCACAGCGATGCGACGTCGCCGCCGAGGCCTATGGCCGGGCCGTTGATGGCGCCCACCACCGGCACCTCGATGTCCCACATGGCGTGGATGATGCCGTGGATGTGCTTGCGATAGTGATCGCGGATCTCGGCGGCCGAGCCGCCGAAGTAGCCGCTCTTGTCGCGCATGGCTTTCAGATCGCCGCCGGCCGAGAAGGCCGGCCCGGCGCCCGTCATGATCACGCAGCGCAGGTTCTTGTCGGCGTTGATGGCATCGGCCGCGGCGCGGAAACGCGCGCCGTCGCCGGGCTGGCCGAGCGGGTTGCGCGAGTCCGGGCGGTTGATGGTGAGACGCGCGATGAGCCCGTCGATTTCCAGTGTCAGATCGTTGTCGAGCATGTTCGTCCGTCTCCGTGTCAGGCCGTGATGAGCGGCCAGATGCCGTCGCCACCTACATCGGCCGCGACGCGACCCAGGTATTCACCCCATTCGCCGGCGCCGCCGAATTCGGCGCGCCACGCCCACAGGCGGCGCGTGAGGAAGTGCAGGCCGTATTCATAGGTGAAACCAATCGCGCCATGTACCTGGTGCGAGAGGCGGGTGAGCTTTTCCACCGCCTCGCTGGCGCGGCACTTGGCCGCCGCGATCTCGAAGCGCGCGTTGCGTCCGCTTGGCGCCATGCCACGCTGGTCGAGGCCGACACAGGCGGCCATGGCGATGGCATCGACGGACGCGACCACGCCGGCCAGGTCAGCGAGGTAATGCTGGATGGCCTGGAAGCCGGACAGCGGTTTGCCGAACTGCGAGCGCTCGGCGCCGTACTTGAGCGCGAGATCCAGCGCCGCGGCGCCGGCGCCGGCGATCTGCGCGCTGCGCGCGAGTGCGCCCAGCCAATGCACGCAATCGGGCGCCAGCGGCAGGGCTTGGCGCGTGATGACGGACGCATCACCGGACAGGCTGTCGCGCGGGTCGCGGCCGATGTTGTCCTCGGCCGCGACGGCGAGGCCGCTGGTGGCAGCGATGATGAGTTCCGCGCCCTCACCCTTGGCCGCGACGCCGACCAGGAAGTCCGCGTTGCGGCCCCAGGGCGTGCGCGCGTTGCTGAGCGTGAGCGTGGTGGCGCTCACGGCGCTCGCGGCGATGGCACGTGGCAGCAGCCCCGGCACGCCCGCAGGCAGTGTCGCGCCGGCCTGGCGCGCCAGCCATTCGGCGATGGTTGCTTCGACCACCGGCAAGGGCACGGCATGGCGACCGCAGGCGCGCAGTACCGGGTAGGCATCGCTCCAGCCGACACCCATGCCGCCGGCCGCTTCGTCGGCCAGCACCTTGGGGATGCCTTGTTCGACGGTCTCGGCCCACAGCGCGGTGGGAAAGCCCTGCTCTTCGATGGCCGTCAGTTGGTCCCAACCCAGCCGATCGCCGAACAGGCGATTGACCGTGTCTTCCAGCATCTGTTGAGTTTCGTTCATCGCACACCCATGCCTTTCGCGATGATGCCGCGCAGAATTTCCGGCGTGCCGCCACGCAGGGAGAAGGACGGCGCAACCTGGATCAGCGAGCCCAGCACCTGTTGATATTCCGAACCATGGCCTTCGAGCGTCGGTTCGAGTTCGCACAATTCCTGCGCGAGGCCCGGCAAGGCCTGTTCGAACTGGCAGCCGAGATCTTTCACCACCGCCGCTTCGAGCAGCGGGTCCTGGCCCGCGTTGAGCTTGGCGGCGATGCTCAAGGACATGGTGCGCAGCGTCGCGGCCCATGCCACCTGCGTGCCGAGGCGTGCGAGGGTGGCGGGCGAGGCGTTGTCCTTCACCACGTCGATGAGCTTGCGCAGCAGGAAGAAGCAGGACAGGTAACGCTCGGGGCCGCTGCGCTCGAAGGCGAGCTCCTCGGTGACCTGCCGCCAGCCCTGGCCTTCGGTGCCGAGCAACGCGTCGGGCGGCAGTTCGGCGTCGACGAAGGCGACTTCGTTGAAATTGCGGCCGCCGGCCAGGTTCTGGATGGTGCGCGGCGTGATGCCACGGGTCTTGCTCAAATCGATCAGGAACTGCGAGAGACCCGCATGCTTCTTGTTCGGATCGGGATCGGTGCGGAACAGCGCGATCATGTAGTTCGCGCGGTGCGCGTTGCTGGTCCAGATCTTGGTGCCGTTGACTTTCCAGCCCGTGGCCGTGCGTTCGGCGCGGGTGCGCAGCGAGGCGAGATCGGAACCCGAATTGGGTTCGCTCATGCCGATGGCGAAGCAGGCCTTGCCGGCGGTGATGGCCGGCACGATTGCCTTTTTCTGCTCCTCGGTGCCGTAGCGCACCACCAGCGGGCCGCTCTGCCTGTCCGCCACCCAGTGAAAGGCGGTCGGCGCGCCGGCTACCAGGCTCTCCTCGACCACCACGTAGCGCTCGAGCGCGCTGCGACCGTGGCCGCCGTATTGCTTGGGCAGGGTCATGCCCAGCCAGCCCTTGGCGCCGAGCTTGGCCGAGAACTCGGCGTCGTAGGCTTCCCAGCTATGGCTGCGTTTGACCACCGGCACGTCGGCCAGGGCCTCCTTCAGGAAGGCGCGCACTTCGGCGCGCAGCGTTTCCAGCGAGGCCGGCAGGGCGGTCGGCTCGAAACGCAGCTTGTCTGCTACTGATGTCATGTGTGTTCCTTGTTGCTCGCACGACCGCTGACGGTCGTGACGCTGTCAGGCCTGGCTTCAGCCGCGCTTGCCCTCGACGTATTCCCAGGCGCGTTCGGCGAAACGCTCGACGATGTCGGTGGTGGACGGTGCGTCGGAACTCGCCGCCGTGCCGTCCTGCACGCGCTTGATGATGCCCTGGTAAATAGCCGCCAGGCGCCACGCGGTGTAGGCGTTGTAGAACTCCATGTGCTTTATTTCCTTGCGGCCGGTGAGCTCGCAATAGCGCGCGATGTATTGCGCCTGCGTGGGGATGCCCATCGCTTCGAGATCCATGCCGTCGAGACTGGATACGCGCTCATCGACCGCCGGGATCACCCACGGCGCCATGTGGTAGCTGAAATCGCCGAGCGGATCGCCGAGCGTGGCGAGCTCCCAGTCCAGCACCGCGATCACGCGCGGCTCGGTGGGATGCAGGATCATGTTGTCCATGCGGTAGTCGCCGTGGATCACGCACACCTCGTCGGACGGCGGAATGTTGTTGGGCAGCCATTCCATGAGCTTGTCCATGAGCGGGATCTTGGTGGTCTCGGACGACTTGTAGCCCTTGCTCCACACGTGGATCTGGCGCGCGATGTAATCGTTGGGCTTGCCGAAGCCTTCGAGGCCGATTTTCTTGTAATCGAGCTTCTGCAAATCGGCCAAGGTCACCAGCATCGCGTCGTAGATGGCGGCGCGCTCGGCCGGCGTCGGGCCCGGCAGGTGCAAGTCCCACAGGATGCGACCGTCGACCATCTCCATGATGTAGAACATGGTGCCGACCACGCTCGTGTCTTCACACAGCGCATAGGCGCGCGGCACCGGAAAGCCGGCGCGGTAGAGCGCATCGATGACGCGGAATTCGCGATCGACCTGGTGCGCCGACGGCAGCAGGTTGCCCGGCGGCTTGCGACGCAGGACGTAGCGCTGTTTGGGCGTGACGAGCTGGTAGGTGGGGTTGGATTGTCCGCCCTTGAATTCGCGGACCGTCAGCGGTCCTTCGTAGCCTTCCACCTCGGCTTCCATGAACGCGGCCAGCTTGTCGATGGGGAAGGCGAGGTGCGCCTGCACCTCCTTGGTTCCGGAAAATTTCTCCTGTCGGGTACTCATGTCGCTCTCTCTCAGGTCGCCGACGGGCCGGCGACGATTCCTTGGTCATGCAGGCGGCCGATCGCGGCGCTGTCGAGGCCGAGAACGTCCGCCAGGATTTCATCGGTGTGCTGGCCGACACGCGCGGCGGGGCGCGGCGGCTGACGTTCCATCTTCGAGAAGTACATCGGCGTGCCGCACACCGGGTAGGTGCCGATGCCGGGTTGTTCGATGTTGGAGAAGATCGGATTGTCCGGCGAACAGTCCGGGTCGTTCTCGACCAGTTCGCGCACGGTCTGGTACTTGTCCCAGCAGATGCCGCATTCTTCGAAGACCTTGGCGAGCTGCGCGAAGGGCTGCGTGGCGAACCACGGTTCGAGCAGCGCGCACAATTCGCGACGCGCGCTGAAGCGATCGCCCTCGTTGGCGAAATCGAGACCCATGCGCGCGGCCAGCGCGGCCACTTCGTTGCCGAGCCCGGTGGCTTTCAACAGGCCTTCCCACTGCTTGGCGCTGACCGCGATGATCATCACGCGCTGGCCGTCGCTGGACACGAAGTCGCGGCCGAAGGCGCCATAGAGGTAATTGCCGTTGCGCCCGCGGGTTTCGTGGTTGACGTGGAGCTCGCCGATGAAGCCGAGATTGCCGACCGCCGCCAGGGCGACGTCGGCCAGCGCCAGCTTGACCTGCTGGCCTTCGCCGGTCAGACGACGATGACGCTCGGCGGCCAACAGGTTAATGGCGGCGAGATAGGCGGTGGCAATGTCCCACGCCGGCAGCACGTGGTTGACCGGACGCGGGTCTTCCTCGGGGCCGGTCAGGTAGGGGAAGCCGACCTTGGCGTTGACGGTGTAGTCGAGCGCGCTCGAACCGTGGCGGTCACCGACGATTTCGTGCTGGATGAGATCGGGGCGACGCGCGCTCAAGGCCTTGTAATCGAGCCAGCCGCGCGCCGGCAGGTTGGTCGAGAAGATGCCGCCGTTCTCGCCCGGCGCGCAGATGAGCTCGGTGACCAGTTCACGGCCGGCCGGCGCGCGGATGTCGACCGCGATCGAGCGCTTGCCCTTGTTCATTTCCGCCCAGTAGATGCTGGTGTCGTCCTTGGTGACCGGCCAGCGGTGATAGTCGATACCGCCGCCCAGCTGATCGAAGCGGATGACGTCGGCGCCGAGCTGCGCGAGGGTCATGCCGCACATCGGCGCGGCGATGAAGGCCGAGCCCTCGACGATACGCATGCCTTTCAGGATTGCCTGCATGGGAACTCCTCAGGGCGCGATGCGCGCACTGCCGTTGTTAAGCACCACCACCTTGCGCTCCAGCACCGAGGTGCGGAAATAGGCGATGCCGTCCTCGTTCCAGATCTCGGTGCGCAGCGTCTCGCCCGGCAGCACCGGGGATGAGAAACGCACGTTCAAGGTTTTCATGCGTCGCGCGTCGTAGTCGCAGCAGCTCTTGAGGATGGCGTGCATGGCCACGCCCAAGGTGCAGCGGCCGTGCAGGATGGGCCGTTCGAAGCCGGCGCCGGTCGCGACCGCGGGGTCGGCATGCAAGGGATTCATGTCGCCGCACAGGCGGTAGATCAAGGCCTGGTTGAAGTTGGTCGCGAGATCGCACACCTGGTCGGGCGCGCGCTCGGGCGGCGCCGGCGGCGCGGGACGCGCCTGGCTCTTGCCGCCGAAGCCGCCGTCGGCGCGCGCCAGGGTATTCGAGCGCACCGTCGCATACAGGGTTTTGCCGTCAGCGCTGCGCAGTTCTTTCTTCAAGTACACGAAGCAGCCTTTGTCGGCGCCCCGGTCGACCACGTCTTCGATGATGGTTTCGCCCGTCACCGTGCCGGACGACGGCAAAGGCTCATGGATTTCCAATGCCTCTTCGGCATGCAGCACCTGCTGCCAGTTGAACCCGTACTTGGGGTCACGCATCCAGAAACCGGGATAGGCGATGACCAGTGCGAGGGTCGGCAGCGTGCGCAATTCGGGCTCTTCGTAGACATACGGCAGTTGCTTGGGGTCGACCGCGTCGGCGCCGACACCCACCGCCAGCGCATAGAGGATGACGTCCTTGATGCCGTAGGTCTCGGTCTGCTTGTTGATGACCGTGCCGATCAGTTCTGCGTGGTTCTTCATCGGGCCTCCGAATTCACTTCAATGCTTGAATTCTTATTGTGGGTCAGACTTCAGTCTGACATTTGCATCAGCGGCATGATGCCTTAACGAGGCTCCCCCAAGTCAGACCGAAGTCTGACCCACAGGAGATCATTCGCCTTTCAATATCAGTTCCCGTGCCACCACCTTCAGCGCCAGCGTCTCTTCCGCGCCTTCGAAAATCGACAGCACCCGCGCGTCGACGAAGTAACGGCTGACGGCGGTTTCTTCCGAGTAGCCCATGCCGCCGTGGATCTGCATCGCTTCGCGGGTGATGGATTCCGCCGCGCGGCAGGCGTAGAGCTTGACGAGGCTCGCTTCCATGTGACCGCGGCCCTGGTCCATCAGTCGCGCCACGTCGTAGGTCATTTCCTGGCAGGCGCGCAGGTTGGCGGCCATCGACACCAGCTTGGCGCGGGTCAGTTGGTAGTCGGCCAGGGGCTGCCCGAACACGCGGCGATCCTTGGCGTAGCGGATGGCGGATTCGAAGGCGGCGCGCATCACGCCGCAGGCACGCGCGGCGGTTTGCAGGCGCCCGCCGGCGAAGCCGGCCATGGTGTGGTAGAAACCGCGGTTGAGCCCGGCCTTGCCGCCGATGATGTTGGCTTCCGGTACGAACACGTTGTCGAAGAACAATGTGTAGGAATGCATGCCGCGATAGCCGATGGTCGGGATGGCCTTGCCGCTCAGCACGCCGCCGCTGGGCTGACGGAATTCAAAGGCCTTGTCGTCGGTCTGCGGTTTTTCCAACAGGAACAGGCTCAGGCCGCGGTGGCCGGCGGCCGGGTCGGCGTCGGTGCGCGCCAGCACCATCAGCAGGCCGGCCTTGCCGGCGAAGGTGCACCAGGTCTTGGCGCCGTTCAGCAGGAAGCCGCCGGCGGTCGGCGTGGCGCGCAGCCGCACCGCAGCGACGTCGGAGCCGCAGTCGGGCTCGGTGACGGCGATGGCCACGATGGGATTGCCGGCGGCGATGCCCGGCAGCCATTGCTGCTTCTGCGCTTCGTCGCCGCCCGCCATGATGGCGCGCGACAGGATCTCGGGGCGCGTCAGCGGACTGCCGGCGGCGGCCAGCGAGGCGCGGGACAACTCCTCGGTCACCACGCACATCGCGAGGTTGTCGTGGCCGGAGGCCGGCGCGGTGCCGCCGTAAGCTTCGGGGATGGACAGCGCGAAGCAGCCCATTTCCACCAGCGCGGCGAGGATGTCTTCAGGAATATTCAGGTCGTCGCGATGGATGTGCTCGGCCTGCGGCGCGACGATGTCGTCGGCGATGCGCGCGAAGCTCGAGGCGATGATCTGCTTGTCCTCATCGAGCAGCGAGCGGCCATGGCTGCCGTGCTCGAGGATCTGCGCGGCCGTCGCCTCGAGAAAGGCCGGCTGCAGATGGGTGGCGTTGAAGCGTTCGGCTTCGGCGGTCTCGAATGCTTCGTGCACCTCGCGGCCGTTCAAGCCCGTGAGGTGACGAATCTTTTCGAAACGCGCGCGCAGCTTGAGCAGGATCTCGGCCACGAAGGCGCCCGCCAGGTGGCTCTCGAAGGCCGCGCCGTGCTCATCGCCGTCGCGCTCGGTCATGCACGAGCGCGCGTAGTCGATGATGGCGTTGGCGGCATGGAGTTCGGCATTGATCATGGCGAACTCGTAACCTTGCACCTGGCAGTGATCCAAGGCCTGGTTGACGTCGGCCGCGCTCGTCACCTCGGCATGCGTATGACGCAGCGCGCGGCGGAACAAGGCGTCGATGCCCTTCAGTACCTCGGGGATGGCGGCCAGGGTCGAAGCTTGGGCGGATTGGGTCATGACCTGACTCCTGCGATGCTTACACCGGGTCCCAGGGCCACACGTCCTGCGAACGGTCGAGCGCGTAGAGATCCGACTTGAAGGCCGGCATGCAATGCTCGGCGATGGTCTCGGCGGTCCAGCCGTCGCCGCGATGCATGGAACGCTTCGGGCGGTGTTGGCTCATCAGGAAGATTTCGTTGTTGCGCACCGCGAAGATCTGCCCGGTGACCTCCTTGGCCGCGTCAGACAGCAGGTAGACCGCCATCGGCGCGATCTTGGCCGGCGTCATTTCCTTCAGCCGCTCGACGCGCTGGCGCTGCACTTCGTCGGTGATCGGAATGGTGCCGATCATGCGTGTCCAGGCGAACGGCGCGATGCAGTTCGAGCGCACGTTGTTGCGACCGAGATCCAGCGCGATGCTCTTCGACAGCGCGGCGATGCCGAGCTTGGCGGCGGCGTAGTTGGCCTGGCCGAAATTGCCGATGAGGCCCGAGGTCGAGGTCATGTGCACGTAGGCGCCGGTGTTGCGTTCACGGAAATGATCGGCGGCCGCGCGGCTGACGTAGAACGAGCCGTTGAGATGCACGTCGATGACGGCATGCCATTCATCGAGGCTCATCTTGTGGAACATGCGGTCGCGCAGGATGCCGGCGTTGTTGATGACGCCGTCGAGCTGGCCGAAATGCTTGATGGCGTCGGCCACCATCGCCTGCGCATCCTCGTAGCGCGCGACGCTGCCGAAATTGGCGACTGCCTGGCCGCCCATGGCCTCGATTTCACGCACCACTTCCTTGGCGGGCGTGCCTTCGATGTCGGCGCCGTCGGTGCTGGCGCCGAGATCGTTCACCACCACCTTGGCGCCGGCGGCCGCCATCGCCAAAGAAAAGTCGCGGCCGATGCCGCGTCCACCGCCGGTAACCAGTACCACTTTGCCGTCGAGCATACCCATGATGCGAAGACCTCCGTCGTCTAAAGGATTCGAATGCGTGGCGGCGGGGGCGTGCGTCGCGTCCCGACCGCGTCAGCGTGTGTCGTTACGGGCGGCGTGTGGACGTCGCCCGGTGCCATCAATCGTCGTCGTCGGGCGCGCGCGCGTCGCCCGCGTTGTCCAGCAATTCTTCGGCGAGTTGCTTCAACTCGTCGAGGATGTCCTCCAGCTCACGCGCCATGATCCAGACAATCAGTTCGTCGGCGCCAGCCGCCGCCACCTGGTCGCGGCCTTCGGCGCTGCGGAACAGGCCTTCCAGCGCGAAGGGCGCGACGTGGATGCTGCTACGGTCGCGGCCCGCGGCCGCGCAGGCCGCTTCAAGTTCGCGGCAACCGGCCGCGAATTCGTCCAGTGAAGACATCACCGGGATCCAGCCCTCGCCCCAAGCGACCACGCGCTTGAACACGCGCGCCGAACCGGAGCTGCCGAACATGATCGGCGGCCCGGCCTGGGTTTCAGGTTTGGGGTAGGAACGGATGGGTGGGAAGTTGTAATAACGTCCACTGTGGGACGGGGCGTCTTCGCGCCACAGCTTGCGCATCACTTCCACGCACTCGCGGGTCTGGGTCCAGCGGTGGTCGAAATCGACGCCCAGGATCTCCGACTCCTCGCGATTCCAGCCGGCGCCGATGCCGAACTGCACGCGACCATGGCTGTAGTGATCGACCGACGCCACCTGCTTGGCGAGGATCAAAGGATTGTGTTCCGGAACGAGACAGATGCCGCTGCCGAGCTTGATGCTGCGCGTGGTGGTGGCGGCGCGCGCCAGCGCAACCCACGGATCCGGCATCTGCCACAGGTAGTCGGGCGGTGGGTTGCCGGGGTCGCCGACGTAATCCGATGCAAACGACATCGGCATGATGGCGTGCTCCGGCACCCAGTAGGAATGGAAGCCGAGATCCTCGGCGGCCTTGGCCACGATGGCGGGGTCGCCACGCCTATCGGGCTGGATCTGGAACACCCCGATTTTGAGCGACACGAGCGACCTCCGCTGCGAACGAAAACGGCCTGCGACGGCGCCACGGGCAAGGCGCATGCATGGGCCCGGAAAGGGCCGAATAGTACTCGATCCTTTCGCCGGTGACATTGCCGAACCGAGGGTGTCGGCGGTGTGCGCGGCGCTTGCGCCGGCGCGGCCCTTCGCGGTTACATTAGCCCGCCCGGCGAGGCCGGGTGCTTGCGCCGAATGCATCGACTCGCCGGGCGCGAGACCACCAGCCGCGGATTGTTTATGCCCCGTATATCCCTCACCACGCTGTCGCGTATTCCGCTCGTCAAGTCGGGCGACAATCTCGTCGCGATCATTCTCGGCGCCGCCGCCGACGACGGTGTCAGTTTCAGCGACGGCGACATCGTGGTGCTGGCGCAGAAGATCGTGTCCAAGGCGGAAGGCCGACTGGTGCCGGTGGCCAGCGTCACGCCGGGTGACGAAGCCATCGAACTCGCCGCCGCCACCGACAAGGATCCGCGCATGGCGCAATTGATCCTCGACGAAGCGGCCTACGTCATGCGCCGCAAGCCCGGCGTCATCATCGTGCGCCACAAGCTCGGGCATGTCGGCGCCAATGCCGGCATCGACCAGTCGAACGTGGAACACGAGGGCGGTGAACAGGCCTTGCTGCTGCCGGTCGATCCCGATGCCTCGGCGCAGCGTCTGCACCAGGCGCTGAGCGCGGCGGCCGGGTGCCATGTCGGCGTCATCATCTGCGACAGCATGAACCGGCCGTGGCGGCTCGGCACCATCGGTGGCGCCATCGGCTGCGCCGGCATCGAAGTACTGGATGACCGCCGCGGCCAGCATGACATGTTCGGCCGCGAGCTCAAGGTCACCATGATCAACCGCGCCGACTCCATCGCGGCGATGGCCACCCTGCTCATGGGCGAATCGACGGAGCGTACGCCGGTGGCGGTGGTGCATGGCTTCGCGGTCGATGCGCACCACGGACGCGCCGCCGACATCATCCGTCCGCCGGCCGACGACCTGTTCAACTGACATGGCAAGCTATGTCGCACTGAGCGGTGGCGTCGGTGGCGCCAAGCTGGCGCTGGGCCTCACCCACCTGCTCGAGCCGCACGCCCTGACCTTGGTAGTGAACACCGGCGACGACTTCGAGCACCTCGGCCTGCACATCGCGCCGGATCTCGATACCCTGATGTACACGCTGTCCGGCCTCAGTAATACCGAGACCGGCTGGGGGCGGGCGGGGGAATCGTGGCAATGCCTGGACGCGCTGGCCGAACTCGGCGGCGAAACCTGGTTCCGGCTCGGCGATCGCGACCTGTCGGTGCACCTGCAACGCAGCCTGCGCCTGCGCGCGGGCGCCAGCTTGTCGACGGTCACCGCCGAACTCTACGCGGCACTCGGCATCCGTCATCGCGCGCTGCCGATGAGCGACCAGCCGGTGCGCACCCTGGTGCATTGCGACGCCGGTGTGCTGGCCTTCCAGCATTACTTCGTGCGTGAACGCTGCGCACCGCGGGTGAGCGGATTCAGCTTCGACGGCGCGGCGACCGCCAGCGCGGCGCCCGGCGTACTCGAGGCGCTGCGCGCAAGCGATCTCGCCGGCGTCATCATCTGCCCGTCGAATCCATTCTTGAGCATCGACCCGATACTCGCGGTGCCGGGTGTGCGTGAGGCCTTGCGCGCTTGCCGCGCGCCGGTGGTGGCGGTGTCACCGATAGTGGCGGGGCTCGCCATCAAGGGGCCGACCGCCAAGATCATGGAGGAACTCGCGCTGCCGCAGACCGCGGCGGCGGTGGCGGCCCATTACGGCTCGCTCATCGATGGTTTCATACTCGACGAAAGCGACCGCGCGCTGGCCGCGCAAATCGCCTCGACTACGCTGCGTGTGAGCACCGCGCAGAGCGTCATGGTGACGCTGGACGATAGGATCAATCTGGCGCACACTGCCCTGGACTTTCTCCGTACATTCTGAAGCCGGCATGTGGGTCGTCGTTCCCGTCAAACGTTTCTCGAATGCGAAGACGCGACTGGCGCCGCTGTTGTCGGCGGCCGAGCGCGAATCCCTGGCGCAGGCCATGTTGAACGACGTGCTGCGCGCGATTGCCGAGAGTCGGCGCGTGGCGGGCGTGCTGGTGGTGTCGCGCGAAGTGCGCGCCCGTTACTGCGTCGAGCGCATCGGCGGCTTGTTTCTCGAAGACACGGCGGACGATCTTTCCAGCGCCATCGAATTGGCGGGCGAATGGCTCGCGACCCACGGTCAACGCGGCATGCTGATGATCCCGGGCGACGTGCCGCTGGTCAGCGGCCGTGAGATCGACGAACTGCTGCTCACCCATCGCGGTGCGCCGGCCGTGACCCTGGCGCCCGACCGTGAACACGATGGCACCAACGCATTGGCGGTCAGTCCCGCCGATGCCATCCATTTCGCCTTCGGCAAGGGCAGCTTCGCCAAGCATCGCCAGGCGGCGCTCGACGTCGGCATCCAGGCACAGGTCGCCTTGCTGCCGGGCCTCGCGCTCGATGTCGACAACCCCATGGATCTGCAGACGCTGTTGACCTATGACAGTGAGACCGAGACCCTGGCTTATCTATGTGACAGCGGCATCGCGCGCCGCGTCATGCCTCATCACACCAGTGCGCGCGACTTGACCGGCTGGTAGAGAAACATGCTGAGCGCAGCAGTTTTTTTACTCGCCTCGTAAACGACGTCGCCGCCGCTTCACGGTTTTGTAAGTCATGAATTCCATCGCTTCGATACTGGCAGCCGCGGAAGCGGGGCAGACTCCGGATGATGCGCAGGCCCTGCGGCTGGCCGAATGCGCCGAACTCGGGCCCTTGATGGCGAGCGCCGCACGGCTGCGCGACCAGGGCTTCGGCAATGGCGTGACCTATTCGCGCAAGATTTTCATTCCGCTTACGCAGCTGTGTCGCGACGTGTGTCATTACTGCACCTTCGCCCAGGCGCCGAAGCGCGTCACCGAGCCCTACATGAGCATCGAGGCGGTGGTGGCCTTGGCGCGCGAAGGTCAGCGCCTCGGTTGCAAGGAGGCGCTGTTCACGCTCGGCGAACGGCCGGAGTTGCGCTACAAGACCGCGCGCGACGCGCTGGCGCGCATGGGCTTCGGCTCGACACTGGAATATCTGCGCGCGGCGGCCGAGGCGGTGTTCAGCGAGACCGGCCTGTTGCCGCACATGAACCCCGGCACCATGACGCTCGCCGAATGCGAAATGCTGCGCGAGGTGTCGCCGAGCATGGGCATCATGCTGGAGTCGGCGTCGGAGCGTCTGTGCGCCAAGGGCATGCCGCACCACGGGTCGCCCGACAAGCGGCCGGCGGTGCGCCTCGAAACCCTGCGCAACGCCGGTCGCGCGCGTATCCCCTTTACCAGCGGCATCCTCATCGGCATCGGCGAAACCCGCCGCGAGCGCATCGAAGCGCTGCTGGCGCTGCGCGCCGTGCACGCCGAGTTCGGTCACATCCAGGAAATCATCGTGCAGAACTTCCGGGCCAAGCCGGATACGAAAATGCACGACGCGCCGGAGCCCGACCTCGACGACATGCTGTGGACGCTGGCGGTGGCGCGCATCGTGTTCGGCGCGCACATGAGCATCCAGGCGCCGCCGAACCTGAGCCCGGGCGCGCTGCCCGAATTGGTTAAGGCCGGCATCAACGACTGGGGCGGTGTGTCGCCGCTGACGCCGGATCATGTGAACCCGGAAGCGCCGTGGCCGCATCTCGACAAGCTTGCCGCCGACACCGCCGCCGCCGGCAAACATCTCCACGAACGGCTGACCATCTACCCGCAGTACCTGCGCGGTCCGGCGTCATGGGTGGCGCAGCGTTTCGAGACCCCGTTGCTGCAGATGATCGATGCGGATGGCTATCCGCGCACCGACGACTGGTCGCCCGGCGAGGACATGACGCCGCCGCCGGCGGTGGTGGAGGCGATCTCGCGGCGTCCGGCCCGCGTGTCGAGCGACGTGGCCGCCATCCTCGCGCGCTGCGAGGCCGGCAAGCTCATCGACGAAAACGACATCGTCAGGTTGTTCCGCGCGCGCGGCGATGATTTCAGCGCCGTGTGCCAGGCCGCCGATCGCATTCGTCAGCGTGAGAACGGCGACGTGGTGAGCTTCGTCGTCAATCGCAACATCAATTACACCAATGTCTGCTATTTCAAGTGCCAGTTCTGCGCCTTCTCCAAGGGCAAACTGTCGGAGAACCTGCGCGGCTCGCCCTACGATCTCGATCACGACGAGATCAAGCGCCGCGTGCTGGAGGCTTGGGAGCGTGGCGCGACCGAGGTGTGCATGCAGGGCGGCATACACCCGCAGTACACCGGCGACACCTACATCGCCATTCTCGACGCAGTGAAGGACGCCGTGCCGGACATGCACATCCACGCGTTCTCGCCGCTGGAAGTGTGGCAGGGCGCGGCGACCCTGAAGCTGCCGCTGCGCGATTACCTTACGCGCCTCAAGGACGCCGGTCTCGGCACCTTGCCGGGCACCGCCGGCGAGATCCTCGACGACGAAGTGCGCGCCATCATTTGCCCGGACAAGATCAACACCGCGCAGTGGTTCGAAGTGATGCGCGCCGCGCACGAGGTCGGATTTCGTACCACCTCGACCATCATGTATGGACACGTCGACAGGCTCGAGCATTGGGCGCGTCACCTGTTGCGGGTGCGCGACCTGCAGCGCGAGACCGGTGGCTTCACCGAATTCGTGCCGCTGCCCTTCGTGCACATGGAAGCGCCGCTGTATCTCAAGGGCCGCGCGCGCAAGGGCCCGACCTTCCGCGAATGCGTGCTGATGCATGCGGTGGCGCGACTCGCCCTGCATCCGCATATCCGCAACGTGCAGACTTCGTGGGTCAAAATGGGGCACGCGGGCGTGCGCGCCTGCCTCAATGCCGGTGCCAATGATCTGGGCGGCACGCTCATGAACGAGAGCATCACGCGCGCGGCCGGCGCCAGCCATGGCCAGGAGACCTCGCCGGAAGAAATGATGGCGATGATCACGGCCTGCGAGCGCACGCCGCGACAGCGCTCGACGGCCTACGAGGCTGTGTCCGACGAGCGCATCGCCGCCGGGCGCGACGCCGCCGAACTCGCCGAAATCGTCAACACCCCGGCGCGCAAGTACGAACGCGCCGAGCGCCGCGAGCTGCTGCGTTCGCGTGTCGAGGTCGGCTGAGCGGCCGCCATCATTGGCCCGGCCGTGAGTGCCGGGCCACTCATAATCATGCCTGATTGCATCCTCGGGGGAGGGGAATGATGGCTGCCTTACCCAACCACATACTCAATGGCTTCCGCGTGCTGGACATGACCCATGTGCTCGCCGGCCCGACCGCGTCGCGGCTCATGGCGGAGATGGGCGCCGAGGTCATCAAGGTCGAGTTTCCGCCACTCGGCGACGTGGCGCGCATGTTGCCGGCGCACAAGAACGGGCGCAGCGCCTATTACACCCAGCAGAATCGCGGCAAGTTCAGCATATGCCTGAACGCCAAGACGTCGGAAGGCCGTGCGATCATCACGGACCTGCTGAAGACCGCCGATGTGTTCATCGAGAATTTCGCCCCGGGCGTGATTGGCCGCATGGGCTTTTCCTGGGACGAGGTGCACAAGATCAACCCGCGCCTGGTGATGTGCTCGATCTCGGCTTTCGGTCAGAGTGGGCCGCTGTCGTCACTGCCGGGCTTTGACTACATCGCCCAGGCCTACAGCGGCGTGATGGGCATGATCGGCGACCCCGATGGCGCGCCGTCATTTCCGATGGTGAGCATGGGCGACATCTCGACCGGTGTGCACGCCGCCGCCGCCATCGGCTTCGCGCTGCTGCACCGCGAGCGGGGCGGCGAGGGCCAGTATCTCGACATCTCGCTGCTCGACGCCTACACCGGCTACCACGAGCTCAATATCCACCTGTACAGCCTCACCAACGGCGAGGTCGAGCCGACCCGCGCCGGCAGCCAGCATTTCGCGGTCTGCCCGCTGGGCCTGTTCAAGACCCGCGAAGGCTATGTCTGCATCATCGCGCTGCAAAACCAGTGGGCACCGCTGTGCCGCGCCATCGGACGCCCGGAGTTGGCCGACGACCCACGCTACAACGACAACGCCAAGCGCGTGGCCCGTGCCAGCGACGTGATCGGCATCCTGCAGGCCTGGTGTGACGCGCAGCCCGATGACGCCGCCATCCTCGCCGCCCTCGAAGCCGAGCGTGTGCCCTGCGCGCCGGTGCTGCGTATCGGCCAGGTGGTGAGCCATCCGCATATGCTGGAACGGGGCACGGTGCGCGTGGTGAAGGACCCCAAGCTCGGCGAGGTGCTGATGCCCGGCATGCCGCTGCGTTTTTCCGGTTTCGAGCACAACCAGCCGCTGGAGGCCGCTTTTCTCGGCCAGCACAACGAGGCGGTGCTGACCGGGATGCTCGGCTACGACGCCGCGCGCATCGAAGCGCTGCGCGCCGCCGGCGTGCTTCATTCGAATGCCGACACCTGATTTCACCTTCGCCTGCAGAGGTTCGGACTGGCCTGATGATAGTCATGTACATCGTTGAAAAAACGATTTAAATTACAGTATGAAAAGCTCGGGGTTTGGGCTGTTGGGGGACGAGTGCTAAGAGCATTGCTATTGGCGTGCGCCGTCTCGGCGTGTGGGGGGCAATCCGTCTGGGCGGAAGAGGCTCCACCTTTGAAAATCGTCGTCAAGACCTACAAGGTCGAGGGCGACAATCCCATTGGCGCTGCCGCCAGTGAGGCGCTGGCGCCGTTCGTCGGCGAGTTCGATGGCCTCGAACCGCTGTACGCCGCCAAGGATGCCATCAACGCCGCGCTCGCGAGCGGCGGATACCGCTTCTACCGCGCCGTGCTGCCGCCGCAGGACATCGTCGACGGCGTGGTCACCATCAAGATACTCGCGCTGCCGATCGGCAAGGTGGTGGTGGAAGGCAACAAGCGCGTGTCGGCCGCGGCGGTGGAGCGCAGCGTGCGCGCCCTGAAGACCGGCGAAGTGCCGAATACCGCCGAAGTGTCGCGTTCGCTGGCGGTTGTCAACGAACATCCCTCGAAGAAAGTGCAGGTCAATTTCCGCGAGAGCGAGGAGACGCCTGACACCCTCGACGCCGTGCTCAAGGTCGCGGAAGAAAAGCCGTGGTCGGTGTTCGCGCAGATCAACAACATCGGCAGTGCCGGGGACGGCGCCTCCGATGTCGCCGCTGGTGGTACCGCTGGCACCGGCCGCACCCGTCTCACCATGGGTGGCCAGTACGACAACCTCACGCGTCACGACGACGTGCTGCAAGGCTCGGTCACGACCTCGCCCGAGAACGCCGAAAACGTCCTGCAATACGCCAGTTCCTATCAACTGCCCATCTATCGTTTGAACGGTTGGCTGACCGGCTTCTACGTCCATTCGGAAGTCGACGTCGACGGCGTGCAGGGCGGCATCTTCGATATCCAGGGCGCCGGCACCTTCTACGGCCTCAGCTTCAAACACCAGTTGGTGAACATCGGTCGCTACAAGCACAGCTATACGCTGGGCGTGCAGGACCGCCTGTTCGACACCGCCATCTTCACTTCAGCCAACGGCCTGCGCCTGACGGCGCTCAGCACCAAGGTGCGCAGCCGACCATTCTCGGGACGCTACGACGGCTCCTACTCCTGGTCCAGCACCAGCGTCGATTTCTACTGGGATGTCAGCCACAACATCGAGGCCGGTAATCACAACAACGCCACGGACTACGCGCTGGTGCGGGCGCCGGCCACGCCGGATTTCACCGTCGGCCATTTCGGCGCGCTGGTCACGCAACGCCTGCCGCGCGGCTTTGCCGCGCTGGGCCGCATGACCGCCCAGTTGACCGGCCAGGCACTCATCCCCGGCGAGCAGTTGGGCGCGGGCGGCGTGCACTCGGTGCGTGGCTTCGAAGAACGCACCATCGCCGGCGACAAGGGCGTGATCCTCAATTTCGAATTGTGGTCGCCGCCGGTCAAACGCCTGCTCGACGCTCGTTTCCTCGGCTTTATCGATGTCGGTCACAAAGCGCTGATCGATCCGGTGGTGGGGCAGCGCCAGAACGATACGATTTCCAGTATCGGTCTGGGCGCGAGGTGGCAATGGCGCAAACAGCTGTCGCTGGCTATCGACTATGGACTGCCGCTCGCGAGCGCGGACGGCGAGGCATCGGATCGGGGCAATTCGAAATGGCATCTAGACCTTACCTACCGTTATTGAGCCGCCCGGCGCGGGGCCTGGTCCTGTCGGCGGCGCTGGCGCTGCTGGCGACGCCGCTGTGGGCGGCCAACAAGGCCGGCGACGTGATGCTCGCCCACGGCGTGGTCAGCGCCCACGTGGCGGGCGGCGCGCCGCACCTGTTGGGCCCGGGATCAGCGCTCAACGAGGGCGACGTGGTGACCACCGGGCCGCGCAGCGTGGCGCTGCTCAAATTGGCCGACGGCACCAAGATCACCCTGCGTCCCGAGTCGTCCTTCCAGATTGCGAAGTACGAGGTGGCGGAGAATCGCGAAGAGGGCCTCATGACCCTCTTCAAGGGCGGCCTGCGAGCGGTCACCGGCTTCATGAGCAAGCGCAATCCGAACGCCATGCGCCTGCGCACCTCGGTGGCAACCATCGGTATCCGCGGCACCGAATTCGACGCGCGCCTGTGCGGCAGCGACTGCAGCGAGGAAGCGCGGGCCCATTCGACGCCCGCCGGCCGTGCCGGGTTCGTGAAGGGCGATGCCCTGGTGCGCGCGCCAAGCAGCCACGCGCGGCCCTTGAAATCCGGCGCGCCGGTCTACAACGGTGACACCGTCATCACCAATGCCGATGCCTTCGCGGTGCTGGTGTTCGCCGACAAGAGCCGCGTGACGCTGATGCCCAACACCGAGTTCCGCGTCGAGCGCGTGGAATTCAAGATGGCCGAACCGCAGCGCAGCGAGAGCATCTTCAACCTGCTGCGCGGCGGCTTGCGCGCGGTCAGTGGCCTGGTCGGCCACAAGGGCCGCGGTACCTACCAGATGCGTACCGCCGTGGCCACGATCGGTATCCGCGGCACCGACTGGACGGCCATGTGCGTGGGGCCCTGCCAAGCCACGGACCCGAACGCGGCGCCGGGCGGCAATGGCTTCTATTCGCAGGTCAACGAGGGCGCCATCGACGTCAACGGTGGCGAGGTGCAGGCCGGTGAGACCATATTCGTGGGCAGCACCGGCATGCTGCCGCAGAGCGTGCCGCAACTGCCCGTGCCGATGCCGCCCGATCTGCCGCCGCCAGGTTCGATCGAATTCCAGGAACCGCCGCCGGCGCCGACGTCGACCGACCCCGAGAGCGGCCTGTACGTCAGCTGCTATTCCGGTATCTGCGCGGTGCAGACCGAAGAGAACGAAATCCAGCTCGGCCAAGGCGAGGCCAGCCACGTCGGGAACCAAGGCGGCCCCGCGCAGCAATTGACCGAGGTGCCGCCGTTCCAGGCGGAAGACCCGATTTTCCATGCTGTCGAGGTCGGCGGACAGCTCGAGCAGTTGAATGAGACGCTGAACAACGGAGGTCTCGAATGCACGGTTCACTGAAAATCACCCGTCGCCGCGGCGGCCAGGTCCTGTCATTCGTCACAGGCCTGATCGCAAGCGTCGGCGCGAGTGCGAACCCGCAAGGCGCGCAGGTGGTCAGCGGCTCGGCCGTGTTCGCCAACCCCACGCCCCAGACCCTCGAGATAACCAACTCTCCGGCGGCGGTCCTCAACTGGCAGTCGTTCGATATCGGCAAGGGCGAGACCACGCGCTTCATACAGCAGAATGCCGCCAGCGCGGTGTTGAATCGCGTCACCAGCGGCAACAGCTCGGAGATCCTCGGCAGCCTCGTTTCCAACGGTCACGTGTTCCTGATCAATCCGGCCGGCATCCTGATCGGCCGCGATGGCTCGGTCGATACCGCCGGCGTGGTGCTGTCGACCTTGCAGATCACGGACCAGGATTTCCTCGCCGGACGGTTCAAGTTCGAAGGAGACTCGGCCAGCGGCACGGTCACCAACCACGGCTACATCAAGACCGCGCCCGGTGGCGAGGTGGTATTGATAGCGCCGCGCATCGAGAACGTTCCCGAAGCGGGGCGCTCCAGGAGCGGCCTCATCGAAAGCCCCAACGGTGACCTGATCCTGGCCGCCGGCACGGCCATCACCATCGCCAGCCTGGACGACCCGGACATCACCTTCGACGTGCGCGCGCCGGACAACGAAGTCGTCAACCTCGGCAAGCTGCTCGCGAGCGGCGGTACCGCCAGCATCCTGGCCGGCACCATTCGTCATTCCGGCGAAATCAACGCCGACACCGCCAGCGCCGATGGCACGGGCCGCATATCGCTGAAGGCCTCGAATCGCATCGCGCTGGCCGAGGGCAGCCTGGTGCGCGCCTCGGGTGGCAAGGGCGAAGACGGCGGCGACATCAGCATCGATGCGCGCAACCAGGACAAGAACGCGACCATCGATGCCCTGGGCGCGGTGCGCGCCGACGGCGAGAACGGCGGCACGGTGATCGTGCGCGGCAACAATCTGCTGGTCGACGGCATCGTCTCGGCGCGTGGCGGCGAGGTGGGCGGCAAGATCAATATCCGCTCGACCGAGGCCACCATCGCCACGGTCAACGCCACGCTGCAGACCTACACCATCGAAGGTAAGGGCGGGCGCATCGCCGTCGACGGCGGCAAGAGCACCTTCGTCTCGGGCAGCCTGCGCGCCAGCGGCGAGCGCGGTGGCAGTGTCGCGGTGCTCGGTGACGAAGTGACCCTGGCGGCGGCGCGGATGCGCGCCGACGGTGACTCGGGCGGTGGTCGGGTGCGCGTCGGCGGTGGATTCCGCGGCGGTGAAGACCTGCATGCCGCCGAACGCACAATCGTCAACGACACGACCACCATCAACGCCAGCGCGCGCGCCAATGGCGACGGCGGTGACGTGGTGGTGTGGGCTGACGGTACCACGCAGTTCGCCGGCAGCATCTCGGCGCGCGGCGGCGTGGACGGCGGCGATGGCGGTCGCGTTGAAGTGTCCGGCAAGAACGGCCTCGGCTTCTCCGGCGAGGTCGACGTCACTGCCCGCAACGGCGCCGAAGGGACGCTGTTGCTCGACCCGAAGAACATCCGTTTCACGTCTGAGGAATTGCCGGCCGCCCCGACCAAGCTGCTCGACCCGCACCCCGGCACCGATAATTTCTTTGGCGATCGCGTCGATTACTTCGACGCTTTCGGCAACCGCGTTTCGTCCTTCAACGGCGTCAGTGATGCGACCACCGTGGTGGTCTACGATCCTGATGACGACTTCGGCGGTACCAACGCCGGCGCGGTGTATGTCTACCGCCTGTCCGATGGCGCCCTGTTGAGTGAGCTGCACGGTGTGAACAACACCTCGGCGAGCGACCAGGTCGGCAACGAATTCCTCAACGCGTTTGCCTTCAACGGCCGGCATTTGCTGCGCTCACGCCAGTGGGGCAACGGCGCAGGAGCCTTGACCGTGTTCGACCCGGTCAATGGCACCAGCGGTGCGGTCGACGCCAGCACCAGCCTGGTCGGCGCCAATGCGGGGGACAACATCGGCAGCAGCTCGCTGCAAGTGCTCGGCGCCAATTCGGTGGCGGTGCTGAGTCCCAATTTCAATTCCAGCGCCGGCGCGGTCACCATCGTGACCGCGGGCACCCTGCGCGGTACGGTCTCCAGCGGCAACAGCCTGGTCGGCGCCAATCCCGGTGACTTGCTGGGCAATTCCATCACCCATCTCGGCGGCACGAACTGGGCGGTGTCCAGCGCCAACGCCGGGCTAGGCTCACTCACGGTGCTGCACGAGGGTGTACGCACCACCGGCGTCGTCAGCGCGAGCAACAGCGTGGTCGGCAGCACGTCGGGCGACGCCATCGGTAACGGTGGCTTGTTCCAGGTCGGGGCCAGCAACACCTGGGCCTTGACCAGCAATTCGTGGAACGGCGGTGTTGGCGCCATCACCTGGATCAACAGCACGGCCACGCCAACCGGCGCGGTCAGCGCCAGCAACAGCCTGGTCGGCGCGGTGGTCGGTGATCTCGGCAATGGCGGCGGTCAACTGGGCACTTTGGGCAGCGGCCGATTCCTGCTGTTTTCCGAGAACGGCGGTGCGGGCGCCGTCACTTATATCAGCGCCTCGTCCTTGCCGACCGGCGTGGTGGATTCGAGCAACAGCCTGGTCGGCTCGCTGTCGACCGATCGCATCGGCCACGATGCCAACGGCGGCTCGCGCAACTTCGACATCATCAACGGCAAGTTCTACATCTACAGCCCGACCTGGAACAACAGCGCCGGCGCCGTCACGGCCGGCGATGTCGCCACCGGCCTCACGCCCGGCGTGGTCAGTTCCAGCAACAGCCTGGTCGGCGCGTCGAGCGGCGACCTGGTCGGCGATTCGCAGATCGTCAACACCGGTTTTGGCTTTGGCTTGCTGCGCAGCGACAACGGCGGCGCGGGCGCGGTTACGGCCATCGACTTCTCGGCGCCGCCCACCGGCACCATCGGCGCTGGCAACAGCTTGATAGGCGGTGACTCGCGCGACAACGTCGGCTCCGGTGGTTTCACTTCCCTCGGTGGCGGCACCTACTCCATCCAGAGCCCCACCTGGACCGCACCGGGCAACAAGACCGACGCCGGTGCGGTGACTTTGTTCAATGCCGCGACCGGCACTTTCAACGGCACGGCCACCAGCCTGGCCGGCGTGCTGGACGCCACCAACAGCCTGGTCGGCACCGAGACCAACGATCAGATCGGCAGCGCAGGCGTGGGCTACGCCTACTCCAACACCACCGACAACATCTTCGTCGTCAGCAGCCCGCTGTGGGACGACACGCCGTCGGTGCCTGATGTCGGCGCGTTGACCTGGTTCAAGCTGAGCGATTCACTGACGGGCGCGGTGTCCAGCGCCAACAGCCTGGTGGGTTCCGCGCCCAACGACCAGATCGGCAATAGCACCTCGATCCCGGGGCTGTTCAGCAGCGACTTCGGTGTCTACCAGTTGTTCAGCAGCGGCAACAGCAGTGCGCTGGTCTACTCGGCCACCGCCAACAGCGGCGGCGGCGCGGTGGTGTTCCTGAACGGCGGCAATGCGCCGCTGACCGGTTCGATCAACAGCGGCAATGCACTGATCGGCGGAGCGGCGGGCGATGCGATAGGCAGCAACGGCATCTTCGAGGTTGGCGGCGGCAAGTTCGTGGTGCTGAGCCCCAACCTCGACCAGTTCAGTTCGACCGATGTCGGTGCCATCACGGTCGGTGACGTCAACGGCGGCGTGAGCGGCTTGGTGGATTCCAGCAACAGCCTGGTGGGTGATACCAGCGGTGACGCCGTCGGCTCGCGCTCGCCCGATTTTCTCGACAGCGGTACCGTGCTGTTCCGCTCACCCAATTGGCACAGCAACACCGGCGCCGTCACGTTCCTCGATCCGTCCAGCGGGCATTGGTTGAACGATACCGATTTCGCCGGCACCCTCGGCACCAGCAACAGCCTGACCGGCGTCAACCCCGGCGACAACGTCGGCGCCAACAGCACGCTGCGCAATGTCGCCTTTGGGCGCTACATCATCCGCAGTTCGACGGTGTCCGAATTCAATGGCCCGGCCAATGTCGGCGCCATCACTTACTTCTCCGATGCCACCGGCATCGCGGGCCAGATTGACAGCACCAACAGCTTCGTCGGCACGCACACCGGTGACCAGGTCGGCAGCGGCGGCTTCGAGACCCTGGCCAATGGCAACCTGGTCATCCATAGCCCGGCGTGGAATTCCAGCGCCGGCGCGGCGACCTTTCTCGACGTCAACTCAGGCCATTTCGGCGGCAGCAATGCCGGCGTGTTGACCGGCAGCCTGGACCAGACCAATAGCCTGGTAGGCCATAGCGCGAACGACAACCTCGGCAGCTTGGGCATCGAGAGCAGCAACGCCGGGGTCGGTTATTACATGGTCTTCAGCCCCGATGTCGACAACACCAACACCAGCGCCACCGATGCCGGCGCGGTCACGTTTGGCGACATCCTGCAGGGCGCGCGCGGTTTCGTCGACGACAACAGTGTTAGCTTCGTCGGCACGCAGACCAACGATCGGGTGGGCGACAACGCCAACACCGATTCGACCGACAACGGCAACGTGTTCCTGATCAATCCGCAGTGGCACGACAACATGGGGGCCGTGACCTTCGTCGACCTCGTCAACGGCACGGGCCTGGCGGGTGACATCGACAGCACCAACAGCATCGTTGGCAGCTTCAGTGGCGTCAACGGCGACCATGTCGGTATCGGCGGCGTGCAGATGCTGACCAACCACAGGGTGGCGGTGAGGAGCCCGGACTGGAGCAACGGCGGCAGCACTCTCGGTGCCGGCGCCATTACCTGGGCCAGCGAGCTGACCGGCGGCAGCGGCGTGGTGACGACCGGCAACAGCCTGGTCGGCGCCAATACCGGCGACGACGTGGGCGGCAGCTTCATCAACCTCGTCAGCGGCAGCAGCAGCCTGCACGTGGTCAGAACCGGCAGCTTCGATCTCAACAAGAGCGCCTTGACGTTCTTCGACAGTGCGGGCGCCGTGCCGACCGGACTGATGGGCAGCGGCAACAGCCTGGTAGGCTCGACGGCCAACGACAACCTGGGCAGCGGCGACACCATTCGCCTGGTCGGTTTCGGCGCCAATCGACGCGTGGTGGTCATGAGCCCGAATTGGGACAACGGCGCGGCGGTCGACGCCGGCGCGGTTACCACCTTCCTGCCGACAGCACCCAAGTCGGGCGTGGTGGGCAACGCCAACAGCCTGGTCGGCACCAACACCGGAGACATCATCGGCGACGGTTTCTTCGTCAGTCTCAGCAACGGCAATCGTCTGCTGGTGCACGGCGGTTGGAACAACAACCGCGGCGCGGTCACTTTCTGGAACATGAGCTCCGACCTGGTAGGCAACGTGGGGCCGGGCAACAGCCTGGTCGGCGCCGCCAGTGGCGAGTTCGTCGGCAGTTTCTCCGCGAGCGAGATCGCCGGCAGCGGTCGGTACCTGGTGAACACGCCGAATTTCAACAGCAATGCCGGCGCCCTGACCTTCGGCAGCATCACCACCGGCGTGAAGGGTGTGGTGAGTGGCGCCAATTCACTGGTGGGCGCCAATGCCGGCGACCACATGGGCCAGAACGTGTTCTCCTTCAGCTTCGGCAACGGCCCGATCCTGATGCTGAGCGCGCATGGCGGCCGCGGTGCGGTCACCTACCTCAACCCGGCGAATCCCCCGCGCGGCGTGATCAGTGCCAGCAACAGCCTGGTCGGTTCCACCGCTGGCGATGGCATCGGCCAGTTCGACGAGTTCGTCACCGGTAGTATCCGCGCCATCAATACGCCCGGTTGGGACAACGGCGCGGCCACCGACGCCGGCGCGGTCTCGCTGATCGACCTCAGCACCGGCACTTTCGTCGGCACCAGCACGCCAATAGCAGGGAACATCTCCGCCGCCAACAGCCTGGTCGGCACTTTCGCCAATGACCAGGTCGGTAACTCTGGTCGCGGCGATTCCATCCGCACCGTTCAAATCGGCGAAGTCCAACAAGGCGCGGTGATGTCCAGCAACTGGAACGGCGGTCGAGGCGCCATCACCTGGTTTACGATCGGCGAAGCGCTCAACGGTGAAATCTCCACCAGCAATAGCCTGGTCGGCTCGTTCGCCAACGATTTCGTCGGCAGCGGCAGCTTCCCGGTGCTGTTGTTCAACACGCAGACCCTGCCGCCGGCACTCGCGCCGGCCTTCGGCGCGGTGTTCACGCCCAATTGGCAAGGCGGTCGTGGCGCCATCACTTGGTTCAAGCCCGGCGAACTGCCGGTCGGCAGGGTCACCGCCAAGAACAGCCTGGTGGGTGCGTTCGCCAATGATTTCGTGGGTGCCGATCACGACGAGAACTTCCTCAACGGCATGTTGGAACTGCCGAGCGGCAACTTCGTGCTGACCTCGCCGGACTACAACAGCAATGCCGGGGCCATCACTTTCCTCAACGTCAGCCGTGGGCTGACGGTGGGCGAGATCAACAGCGGCAACAGCTTCGTCGGCGCGCCCGGCGATCGCATCGGCAGTCGCGATCTGGTCAGCCTCGGCGGCGACCGCGTGCTGATCATCAGTCCCTCTGCGGCTGTCGACGGCTTCACCAATGCCGGCCGCATAGACCTGTTGGACGGCACCAAGACCCAGGCGGTGGATACCATCGGCTTCGGCAGCAACCCCAGTGACGAACTGGCGGTGTCGATACCGGCGGTGGTGAAGTTCCTCGATGCCGGCGGCTCGCTGACCCTGCAGGCGAGCAACGACATCTTCATCCCCGAAGGCATCACCATCGGCGCCAAGGCCGGCTCATTGACGCTCGAGGCCGGTCGCAGCATCGAGGTCAAGGGCAACATCTTCACCGCTGGCTTCTTGAAGCTGTTCGCCAATTCCAAGTCGGGTGATCTCGCCCAACGCGGTGAAGGCGAAGGCTTCGTCTCCATCCTGGCCGACAGCAAGCCGACTTCGGTGATTGCCGGGCAACTGGAAGTCGATGCGGAAGACGTGGTCGTGCAAGGCGGCAACGCCAAGGGCGCCTACGCGCTGCTCTATGGTGTCGACAGCGCCAAGATCTTCGCCCACGGCAGTGGCCTCATCAGTCTCAAGGCCGGCACCGGTGAAGAAGTGCCGCCGGCGCCGAGCTTCGAGCTTCTCGCGTCCCTGCTTCCCGGCAATCTCAACGAGGGGCAGCCGATCACCATCGACGCACCGATAGCGCTGTTGCTGGCGGGCAAAACCATGGACGCGACCTCGGCCGAGCGTATCGAACTGTTCGGTGGCGGCAGCGGCGGCGCGTTCGCGGCGATTGCCTCGTTCGGCGAGATGAAGGTGGAAGCGCAGGACATCACCATGGAAGTAGGTTCGGCGGCCAATACCGATGCCTTGTTCCTGGGCATGGGCGGCGCGGCCGACATCACCTTCACGAGCTGCGTGGGCTGCGGCGACCTGTTGGCCGATCCGCTGCTCGATGGCGGCTCGCAGACCGGTACCTTCCTCGCGGGGTTGTTCGTCGACCCGACCATCAACGCGGTGTTGGCCAATATCCTTCAGTCGGAACAAGACGGCGA
Source organism: Pseudomonadota bacterium (assembly GCA_016719885.1). Classification (NCBI taxonomy): domain Bacteria; kingdom Pseudomonadati; phylum Pseudomonadota; species Pseudomonadota bacterium. Next base: position 483,403 of record JADJYF010000001.1, read on the forward strand.
TGAACCGTCGAGCGACGCTGATGACGATGATGACGACGACGAGAAGGAAGGCGAGACGTCGGTCGACTGCAATTGATGGCCTGGACAGGGTAGGCGGGGACCGCGCCGCCACGGCGCGCGGTACATCCGGGCCAGGCGGCCGAGCGGAGTTCAGCCGCCTGCAGGTTCCTTGAGCATCCTCTGCAGCGGTTTGGCCAACAGCGCCATCACCACCGTTGCCACCAGCGCGAACAGCGTCAGCGCAGCGAAAATCTGGGCAAGGCCGAGACTGTCGTACAGTCCGGCCACGCGCCCGCCGAGATAAGACCCTATCGAACTCGCCAGGAACCACACGCCCATGGTCAGGCTCGCGATGCGCGCCGGTGCGAGGCGTGTCATGGCCGACAAACCGACCGGGCTCAGGCACATCTCGCCGAGCGTGTGCAGGAAGTACATCGCCGCCAGCCACAGCGGACTTACTTTCACGCCGGTTTGCGCAAGGCTGCCGGCGCCGATCATGAGTGCGTAACCGGCCGCCATGAACGCGAGTCCGATGGCGAACTTGGCCGGGCTCGACGGCTCGTGGCGGCCAAGCCGCGGCCACAACCAGGCGAAGGCCGGCGCCAGTCCGCAGATGATGTAGATGGGGTTCAAGGACTGCATCCAACTCGCCGGAAAGTCGAAGCCGAACAGCCGGGTGTCGGTATTGCGTTCGGCAAACAGGTTGAGCGTCGAGCCGCCTTGTTCGTACAGCGACCAGAACGCGGTTGCGCCGAGGAACAGGGCCAGCACCAGCCACAGGCGCTGGCGTTCTTCCGCACTCCAGTCGCTGCGAGTGAAGATCCAGGTGAAGAACCCGATGGTGATGGCGAGCAGCAACACGCCGAAGATATTGCCGAGCGTCTCTGCGCTGATGGCGAGATGGCCGTTCATCACCAGCCACGCGCCGAGCGCAGCCATCACCATCAACACCATCGCGCCCCGGCCCGCCCGTTGCACGGCCAGGTCGCGTGCGGCGCAAGCCGGAGGTGGCGAGCCGGCGGCACCGAAATGTGCGGCGCCGCGCCAATAGCTCACAAGACCGAGCGCCATGCCCAGCGCCGCCGCGCCGAACCCGAAATGCCAGGCCAGGCGAGGGTCGATGTCATGGCTGGCCAGGAACTCACGAAAACCGTCACCCTGTGCCAGCGCTCCGCACACCAGCGGCGCGAGGAAGGCGCCGCTGTTGATGCCCATGTAATAAATCGAAAAGCCGGCATCGCGCCGTTGGTCGTCCGCTGCGTAGAGGTGACCGACGAGGGTGCTGACATTGGGCTTCAACAAGCCCGTGCCGATGACGATCAGCGCCAGGCCCAGGTAGAAACTGCTGGTGACGGGCAGCGCGAGACAGACGTGGCCCAGCATGATGATGACGCCACCGCCCAAGGTCGCACGGCGCGCACCCAGCACGCGGTCGGCCAGCCAGCCGCCCGGCAGGCAGGCGAGATACACCATGCCGGTATACAGGCCGTAGACTGCGCCGGCGCTGCCGACATCGAAGCCAAGGCCGCCGGCGTCCAGCGGCGCGGTCATGAACAGGATGAGGATGGCGCGCATGCCGTAGTAGCTGAACCGCTCCCACAGTTCGGTGAAGAACAGCGTGCCCAAGGCGCGAGGATGGCCGAAGAAGCGCGTGTCGGGCGCGATGGCGGGGGACGAGGGCATGCCTGGAACTCCTGGGCGGTGGTGGCTGCACGCCAGAATACCCCAGGGCCCCGACAGTCGGGGCGCTGACTACTCCGGCGTGTCGGCGCGCGTGTCGGCGCGATGGCGGACAATGGCGCGCCAGCTCAAGATCACGAGACCGAGCACGATCAGCGACATGCCGAGCAGGTCGCTGGCGAGCAAGGGCTCGCCGAGTTGCAGCGAGGTCGCGGCCACGGCGATGACCGGCACCATCAGGGTCATCATGCTCGCCATGCCCGCCGGCAGGCGATTCAGCAACCACGCCCACAGGTACCAGCCGAAGCCGGTGGATACCATGCTGGTCACCGCCAGCACTGTCATGAAGCGCGGCGTCCATAGCGGCGCGGGCTCGTGACGCAGCCAGGCGATGGCCAGCAAGACCAGCGATCCCAAGGTCATCTGCCATGCGGTCATGGACAGCAGGTCCAAGGGCCCGCGCGCAAGCATGCGCTTGGTCATCACAGCGCTCAGCGACCAGAACAGCGCGGCGAACAACACCAGCACCTGCGACAGCAACTGGCCATGACCGGACCACGGTTGCACCACCGTCAACAGGCCGGCCAGCGCGCTGGCGATGGCGAGCCACTGCGCACCCGCACTTTCTCGCCGAGCGTCGCCCAGGCCAGCAACAAGGTCATGAAGGGCATGGTGTACATGAGGATCGACGTGCGATTGGCTGCGCCGCTGACCAGCGCCATCTGCGAGCAGCCGACCGAGGCGGTGGTGGTGACGAGGCCCAGGCACAACACTTCCCAGCCGCGCACGAGGCGCGCGGAGCGCCCGCTCAGCGGCAGGCTGATGAGCAGGCACAGGCCGCCCAGCAAGGTGCGCAGCCCGGCGAAAGTGAAGGGGCCGGCATCCAGACCACCGAGCTTGAGCAACACCCAGCTGTATCCCCAGATGAGCGACAGCAGGACGAGCGCGGCAAGGGAGCGTCGCGACAATGGCATGGGCTTTCGATGCGCACCGGCGATGCACCCAGCGCGCCGCACACGGCGCGCTGGGTGCGTGACAGTCAATCGCCGCTGAAGCGCGGCTCGGTCTTGGCCGCGTAGGCCGCGGCCGCGGCTTTCTGGTCGGCGCTGGTATGGGTGAGCAGATTCTGATCGGCATCCATGTGCATGAGCGCGCGGTCCAGCGCGCCCATCACCTGGTTGACGCTGCGCTTGATCATCTGCGCGGCAATCGGCGACTTGTTGACATAGGTGGCGGCAAACGCGCGCGCCCTGTCGAGGAGTTCGGCGGGCGCCGCCACCTCTTCCAGCAAGCCCCATTCGAGCAGCGTTGGCGCGTGCACACGCTCGCCGCCGATCACCAGGCGCTTGGCGCGGGTCGGCCCGAGCAGGTGCACGGTCAACGGCAGGCTTTGCCACATGAGATTCATGCCAAGGTCGATTTCGGGGTACTGGATGAAGCAGTTCGAGTCGCCGATACGGAAATCGGCCGCCGTCACCAGGCAGGCGCCGCCGCCCAGCGCCCCGCCGTTCCAGGCCGCGATGGTGATCTGGTCGATGCCCAGCATCGCGTGCAGCGCGCGCTCGCCGATGCGAAAGCGCCGCCGCCGCACCACCAGCGGCTGGGTGAGTTCATCGGGAAAGTCGACGAGATCGGCGCCCGAGGAAAAATGCCGGCCGGCGCCGGTGAAGATCACGACACACGTGTCGGCGTCCTCACGGAACGACAGCGCGCAATGCTCCAACTCCGAAAGATGTTCGAAGTTGAGCGCATTGGCGCGCTCGGGCCGGTTGAGCGTGACGAGCGCGATGTGATCGCGCTTGTCGATGGTGAGGTGGCGGTAGGACACGGATGGAACTCCGACTCGAATCACTGTGGGTCAGACTTCAGTCTGACACCTGCTCGAGGCACTCGAAACGAGGTCCTTTGAATGTCAGACTGAAGTCTGACCCACAAACGAGGATGGCCGCCGCTCGTTACGGGAAAATCTGCGCGGCGAGCTCCTTCAGCTCCGCACAGATGTCGGCCTCGCTCTGGCTCTGGATCCACAGTACCGCGCCGTTGGCGCCGGACTTCGCCACCTCGGCGAGCTCGGCGGGCTTGCGGAAGAATGAATCGGGCGCGAACAAGGTCACGTCGATGCTGGCCGGATCGCGACCTGCGGCCTTGGCGAGCTTGGTCAACTGCGCGCGGCCATTGGCGATCTCGGTGAGGTCAACGGAGAAGGGCAGCCAGCCGTCGCCCCACTCGACCGTGCGCTTGAACACCAGCGGCGAGCCGATGGAACCGAGCAGCACCAGCGGATTCGGACGACGCGCCGGGCGCGGCAGGCAGATCACCGGCGGGAAGTTGTAGTACTTGCCCTGGTGGCCGACGTACTCGCCGCTCCACAGCTTCTTCATGACCTCGATCGATTCCTTGGTCTGGCTCCAGCGGTGTTCGAAATCGCCGCCCATGATGCGGCATTCGGCTTCGTTCCAGCCGGCGCCGATGCCGAGCATCATGCGGCCGCCGGAATAATGATCGATGCTCGCCACTTCCTTGGCGGTCAACAGCGGGTTGCGCTCCGGGATCAGCGACACGCCGGTGCCGAGACCGATGGTCTTGGTGGTGCCCGAGGCGCGCGCCAGGGCGATGAACGGGTCCGGCATCTTGAACAGGTATTCGGGCGCGGGTTGATCGGCCTGCTTGCCGGGATAGACCTCGGCCGAGCCCTCCGGAATCACGGTGTGTTCCGGCACCCAGTAGGATGAGAAACCGCAGTCTTCGGCGCACTTGGCTATCACGGCCGGATCGCCGTTGTGCATGTCGGCCATCACCTGGAACACACCTACATTCAAACCTTGGGCGGTTTTCTTCGCCATCGTCATCTCCCCGGATTGGTTGCTTTAAGGGTTATACAGTGAGCAGTATTGTGTCAGGCCAGCAGCAGGTCGGCCAGTTCGGTCATCGACTTCGCGGTGACATGTGCCTGGTGGGGCGTCTGCCCGTAAGGTCGACCGCGGCGGTCGATGAATGCCGCGCGCATGCCGGCGGCACAGGCGCCGATGCAATCGAAAGCATGGTTGGCGACGTGCAGTACTTCGTGCGGCGCCACGCCGAGTCGCCGCGCGGCGCTTTCGTAGGTGTGGCGATGCGGCTTGAAGTAACCGGCGTCCTCGACCGAAATCGTACAGTCGAAGCGATGACCGAGATAGGGCTTGGCGGCCTCGAGCATGTCGGCATCACCATTGGAATGAATCGCCAGGCGGAAACGCGTGGCGAGGCGCGCGAGCGCCGCCGGCACTTCGGGAAATGGCCGCAGTCGTTCAATGGCCGCCACCAGCATGCGTGCTTCGTCGTCGCTGTAGACGATGCCGGCACGGTCCATGGTATGGCTGACGGCGCGCCGTCCGATCTCGCGATAGGGCGTATGGCCGCGATCGCACAAGGCATCGATCATGGAGTTCTCGAAATGCGTGCGTCGCCACCAGGTGACGAATTGATCTGGCTTGCCCGACCAAGCCTTGGCGGCGAGAAACGGCGTGACGAACTCCACCAGTCCGCCCTGGATGTCGACCACCGTACCGTACTGGTCGAACGCCAGGACCTTGATGTCGTTGCGAAGCGTGGCGAGGTCGACCATGACGCGTGATTACTCGATAGTGTGGGTCGGATGCGCGGCATCAATGCGTGCCGGGAGCGCAAGAATGTGCGAATGAATTCGTACCGACAAGTGCCGCGCGAGCCGCGGGGCGGGTTTCTTGACACTGCCATACCCCCCAGTTAGCGTGCCTCGAAATTCAACACCCATGGGGACGGCAATGAAGCTCGGCTATTTCATGATGCCTTTGCATCACATCGACAGGGATTACCACGAGACGCTCGAGGAAGACACGGATGCCATCGTCCACGCCGACCAGTTGGGCTACTCGGAAGCATGGATCGGCGAGCACTACTCGTCCGCCGTCGAGCAGATCACTTCACCGCTGATGTTCCATGCCAATCTCATCGCGCGCACCAAGCAGATCAAACTGGCGACCGGCGTGATGTGCCTGCCGCAATACCATCCGGCGGTCAGCGCCGGCCAGGCGGCGATGTTCGATCATCTGAGCAACGGCCGCTTCATCATGGGCGTGGGGCCGGGCGGCCTGTCGTCGGACTTCGCGCTGTTCGACGTGGTCGACAAGGATCGCAAGGCGATGATGGTCGAGGCCCTCGACATGATGCTGGCGATGTGGACCACCAAGCCGCCGTACACGCTGAAGGGCAAGTACTGGAACATCGACATGGAGAAGTTCACCCAGCACGACATCCGCCTCGGCTACGTGCCGCAACCTTTCCAGCAGCCGCATCCGCCGGTGGCGGTGTCGGCCATGAGCCCGCATTCGGATTCGTTGGCGTTTGCCGGCACGCGCGGTTACATCCCGGTGACCGCCAACTTCATCGCCGCGTGGTCGGCCGAGACGCACTGGCCGACCTACGAGGCCGCGGCCAAGGCCGCCGGTCACGCCACCGACCCGGCCATCTGGCGCGTGGCGCGCAGCGTGTACGTGGCCGACTCCGATGCCGAGGCCGAGGCCTTCGTCAAGAAATCCGAAGGCGCCTACGATTACTACTACCAGTACCTGTTCAAGATTTTCGATCGCTCGCATTACAAGGCGCCGTTCGTCGCCAACAAGGGCGACGATCCGGACAAGCTCACCGCCGAAGCGGTTCGTGATGCGTGCATCATCCATGGCAGCCCCGAGACCGTGGCGCGCAAGGTGTTGGCGCTGCGTGACCAGATCGGTGACTTCGGTACCTTGCTCTATGCCGCCCATGACTGGCAGGACAAGGCCGCGATGAAGAAGTCCATGAGCCTGATGGCGAGCGAGGTCATGCCGCGCATCAACCAGGCCATCGCCAAGGCGGCCTGAGCACGCGCAGCGCGGGCGCCGTCACTGGCGGCGGCGCCCGTTGTCGCTATCCCGCCACTTTCGTTCCATCATGAGGAGACCAACCATGAGCGCACCCCTGGGCTTGTTGCAATGGACCGAGGGCACGCGCGGCGCCGAACTCGTCGGGCACGTGCAGCGCCTCGAGCGTCTCGGCTATCACGAACTGTGGCTGCCCGAGATTGCCGGCCGCGAGCCGTTCGCCACCTGCGGATTCCTGCTGGCGAAAACCGAGCGCATCAAGGTCTCGAGCGGCATTGCCAATGTCTACGCCCACGATGCCGATTCCGCCGCGCAGGCGGCCAACACCCTGGCGGAATTTTCCGGCGGACGCTTCACGCTCGGCCTCGGCGTCTCCCATCCCGTGCTGGTCGAGCCACGTGGACACCAGTGGGTGAGACCGGTGCCGAAGATGCGCGGCTATCTCGAACGTCTGCGCGCGGCGCCCATCGAGAGCCCGCGCGCCGCGCAGCCCGCGCCGGTGATCGTGGCCGGCCATGGTCCGGGCCTGCTGAAGGTGGCGAGCACGCTTGCCGATGGCGCCTTCCTGTTCCTGCAGCCGCTGGAGGCCTTGCGCCAGGCGCGTGAACTGCTGCAGCCCACCCAGGACTTGCACGTGGTGGTGCGCTGCGTGCTGGAGACCGATGCCGCCAAGGCCCGCGCCCTCGCGCGCCGCGCCTGTGCGTTCTACCTGTCCTTGCCGCCCTATCACGAAGCCTGGGGGCGGCTGGGATTCGAGCCCGCCGATTGGAGCAACGGCGGCAGTGACCGCCTGATCGATGCAATCTGCGCGTGGGGCGATGCCGCCACCATTCGCGCGCGTCTCACCAAGTACTACGCCGCGGGCGCCAGCCACGTGGTGCTCTACCCATGCAATCCCGACGAGGACTATTCGCCGGGCAGCGCCATGTCGACGCACTGGCATTGGCCGCTGCTGGAGGCGCTGGCGCCGGGCTGAGCGTTCCCACTGTCGACACCGCGCGTGGTGTTTGACGCCGCGCGCGGCCGTGCCGTGTCCACATCGCTGCCCAAGCCGACGTCACCGCGACGCGCTGCGTCACATGGCGCGGGGACAGCGACCCGCGCAAACGTGAATTGCGCACAGCCCGGTGATGCCGCGCGCCACAGTGCCGCGGGCGGCGCACGGTTATGGTTCGTCCATGCAGCCTGTCGTGCCCGCATCAGACAAGAGGGCCGGCTGAGGAAGAGCGCAGAGGGATCTGCCGGCAGGGACGGCGTGATGGGGTGACCCTGTGCAGGGATTCTCGGGTTCACCCGGTCCTTCCTTCAGACCGTCAGCTCTCCGCGGGCCCGACAGGCGCAGGGACGTATCCAACGGCCGCGCCAGGCGCGGCCGTAGCGAGGGTGAGCACCATGGACCAATCCGATCCCAGCCTGGCCAGCGGCGCCGTTCCGGTCGCCGGGGCAACCACGAAACCGACCGTCATCAAGCGCCCGATGTTGCCCGTCGCGATGTGGCCCTTGAGCGGCAGCTATGCGGGCCTCGGCGATGATTACCGCGTGGAAGTCATGCTCGACATCGACACGCTGCGTTCCTACGCGCTGCTGACGGTTGATTTCTACGCGCTCGACGGCGAGCTCGGCACCCACATCGGCGCCGGGCTGCTGCGCTCATCGACCATCGCCAATCACAGTGACCACACCCTGATCCGCGGCGTCGGTCGATTCACCTTCGGCGCCGCCGCGCCGCTCATGGAAGTGCGCATCCCGCGCCATAACGTGCTGCAAAGACGCGCGCCCATGACCCTGCGTTTCCTGTCGATGGCGCTGGGGCCGGGCGCGGTGTACACCTGCGAGTATCGCGGCCATGCGCACCTGGCGGGAGGCTTCGAATCGAGTCCGATGGCGACCGTGCTGCCGTTCGAACGGCCCTGTCTCGGCCACGCTTCCTGAGGCCATGCGCGCCGCCGCTACAGCACCGCCAGGTGGCGCCCGCCATCGCTGAGCTCTATGGTCTCGAAACTCGCACGCGCCGTGCCGTGCTGAAAACTCGCCACGCAGATCAGCCAGATGGCCACGATGCGTGAGGGCGGTGGCCCCATGGTCCTTGCAACGTCGGCGTAGACCTCACGCGCCTGCTCGCACCAGCGCCCCGCATCGGCCAGGCCCGTACGCACCACGTAATGGGTCTCGCGCGCCGACCATGCCTTGATCGGACAGGCAAACCAGTGGTCGATTGGCAGGCAACTGCTCCACAGCCAGGTCAGATCGCGGCCGTTGTCGAATTCGGCGGCGATGGAGACGTAGTCATGGGTACTGGTGCTGTCTTCCGCGACGCGACTCGGATGCGCGTCCAGGCGCCAGCGCCAGGCGAGGCGGGTGGCCGGCGTCAGGGGCCAGTCCACCGCCTTGCGCAGGATGCCCTGGTCATTGCTGGCCTCGAGACAGATGCGCGCGTGTTCGCCATCGGAGCAATCACGATAGATGTCGCTGGTGCCGGTTTCGATGAGGTAGTGCCAGTCGGCCGGCACGCGCACCGGGCGGCGCAGGCGCGCGAGTTCCGCCGCGAGCGCCGGCGCCGGGCAAGCGCCATGCAATGCTTCGAGTCCGCTGACGCTGTCGTCGCGCCAGGTCAGCACCAACACTTCCAGTCCGCCGCGCAGGCGTGCGTAGGCCGAGGCGGGCGTGTCGAGACGACCATAGGCGTCCTGCCACATGCCGAGATAGATCCCGACCTCGAGCTCACCATCGCAATCGGCGATGAAGGACGTGCTGTCGCGCGTGAGATTGACGATGCGCCCACCGGGACTCACACGCGCCCACAGGTGAAAGCCGGCGCCGCCATGCAGGTGCGGCACGCGCTCGGACCAGTCGACGCGCCCCGCGGCCAGCAGCGTGTAATGCTGGCCCGCGCGCAGCGCGATGCCGGTCGGCGTCCACGGTGGTTGTTGCGCAGGCAGGAAGCGCATCGCGGTGGCGACCACGGCCGGGCACGCGGCGTTGGCGATCTGTCGGGCAAGTGCGTGCATCGCGAGGCGGGCCGTCCAGGCAGTGATTGGAACAAGTTGCGGGTCGCGTCGGCGCGAGCGTCATCGTAGGATAGCAAAGCCAATGCGCGAACCGTCGCGCCGACCAAGCGGGGAAGTCATGAAGTTCGTGAGCGTTGCTGAATTGATCAAACGGCCGGGCCTGCGCCTGGTGCTGGTGCAAGGTGCGCCGAGTCCGTGGGGCCAGGCGGTGAAAGCGATGATGGAATACAAGGGGCTCGAATTCGCGGTCGCGCCCCAGGTGCCCGGCGCCGAGAATGCGGATCTGGTGGCCTGGGCCGGCGTCAACAGCGGGCCGGTGGTGGCGTGGAACGACGGGCGTCCGATGAATCGCTGGAACGACATCCTGTTCCTGCTCGAACGCCTCGCGCCGCAACGTCCGCTGGTGCCCGATGCCGCCGCCGAGCGCGTGCAGTTGTTGGGATTGAGCCATGAGCTGTGCGGCGAACTCGGTCTGGGCTGGAATCGTCGCCTGTGCCTGTTCAAACCGGCCATGCAGTCGGGACAGGCGCCGGCCGGCATCGCCGCCATGAGCCGCAAGTACGGCTATAACGAAAGCGACCTGGCGGCGGCCAATCAACGTCAGATCGCGATGCTGAATCTCCTGACCTCGGTGCTCGAAGCGCAGCGCGCCAAGGGCAGCGAGTTCTTCGTCGGCAAGGCCCTGTCGGCGGTCGATTTCTACTGGGCGGCGTTTTCCGTGATCATGGACATCCTGCCCGATGACCTGTGTCCGGTGGCGGCCGGACCGCGCACCATGTTCGAGAACATCGACGCCAGCGTGAAGGCGGCCATCTCGCCCATCCTGCTCGCCCATCGCGATCGCATCCTCGGCGCCCATTTCAAGCTGCCGATGGAATTCTGAAGCGGCGCGTCGGCCACTCACAAAACGAGAAATCCCATGGCGATACGCATCGGCTTCGGCCTGCTCAATTACCCTTTTGACAACGGGCGCGCCTTCTTCCGCTGGGTGGAGTTGCTGGAGAACAATCGCGTCGATTCGGTGTGGCAATCGGACCGCCTGATCTCGACCGACAACTATCTCGAGTCCCTGAGCGCGCTGGCGGCGCTGGCCGGTTGCACGGAGAAGATCAAGTTCGGCATGAACGCGATAGTCATGCCGCTGCGCGATCCGCTGGTGCTGGCCAAGCAGTGCGCCACCATCGACTACCTGTCCAATGGTCGACTGTTGCCGATGTTCGGCGTCGGCTATCCGCAGGCCGCGGAGTGGGCGGCCACCGGCCGCAGCGCCGAGCATCGCGGTTCCATCGCCAACGAGATGTTCGAGCTCATCGCGCGCCTGTGGAGCGAAGAATCGGTGACGTTCGAGGGGCGCTACTTCCAGTATCGCAATGCGACCATCGCACCACGACCGATACAACAGCCCCTGCCGCTATGGATAGGTGGCACCAGCGACGCCGCGGTCAAGCGCACCGCCAAGCTCGGCACCGGCTGGATCGGCGGTATCGCCAGCGTCGAGGAGGTGCGCCTGACCATTGCCGGCATCAAGACCGAGGCGGCCAGGCTCGGCCGGCGTATCGACGACGATCATTACGGCACCTCGCTGGCATTTCGCATTGGCAGCGCCGACGACGCGGCGGTGCGCAATTCGCCGTTCGTCAAGCGCACCGGTATCGGCGAGAACATCGACGTCAATCCGCTGTTCTGCATCGGCAGCACCGCCGAGCTGACGGCGCGCCTGCGTGAATACGTGGCGGTGGGCGCCTCGAAGTTCGTGCTGTTTCCCATAGCGGAAAACGAGCAGGACATGCTTGACCAGACGCGTCGCGTGATCGACGAGGTCAAGCCCTTGATAGAGGACCGCTGAGCGCTTGCGGTCGTCGTCAGCGCGGCAACCGAAAGCGCTCGAGACGCGCCGGCCGGCTGCGCGGTGCCGTGGCACCGCGGGGCCGGGACGCCAATCAGCGTCGCGGCGGGCGCGCTTCGCGCGGACGCGCTTCGTTGACGCGCGCGGTGCGCCCCTTGAGCATGGCGCCGTTCAATTCCGCGATGGCGGCGCTGCCTTCCGACTGGTTGGGCATTTCAACGAAACCAAATCCCTTGGAGCGACCGGTTTCGCGATCCATGACGATTTTGGCGCTGGTCACCTCGCCGTGCTGCTCGAATGCTTCGCGCAGCTCTTCGGCGGTGATGTCATAGGAAAGATTACCGACGTAGATATCCATACTTCATTGCCTCATGGAACATGCCGCACAGGGTCTTTATGGTCGCCTGCCGACGGCATGGGAGCAGGGGACTTTGTGATGCGGGAAACGTGGCCGGCGGCAGTGAAGGCGGCGCCATGGACAGGCGACACATGAGGCCGGGCAATCAGCAACGGACGCACTCCTGCGAGCAGTTGCGGTAATAGGAGCACGCGCCGTGGGCGGCGCGGAGGGCAAGGCAATCGAAGTAGGGCGGACGGTTCAAGGCAAAGGTCAACAACGATGCGATAGCTATTCTTTGCGGCTCGCTTCGAGATTGGATGCGGCTTCGGCCCGCTCCACGGCGGACGTCTCCCCCTCCGGCATGCCATCGCGAGCTCTCAAGTTCAGCAGAACCCCTCGGTTTCTTGAATCAACGCTTTGCGCGTTTGATTCCATCATAGACGTGCCAAAACGCGACAGCAACGGAAAATTGCGTGACTTGGCGCACCCCTGGCCGCGCGATGGCGGCGCGAGACGACGCTCGCCCCGCTGCCGGGGCAAGCGTCGGCGCGGCGCTCAGATGCGGTCGGTATCGGCCGGTTCGGCGACCACCGCGTTTTCGATGTGTCCGAGCTTGGCGATTTCGATGCGCACCACGTCGCCTGCCTTGAGGAAGCGCTTGGGGTCGAAGCCGATGCCGACGCCGCTCGGCGTCCCGGTCAGCACCAGGTCGCCCGGCTCCAAGGTGAAGGCCGCGGTCAGGGTTTCAATCTGCTCATAGCAGTCGAACACCAGGTGGCGGGTATTGGAGTTCTGTCGCAGTTCGCCATTGACCCAGGTCTTCAAGTCGAGGGTATGCGGGTCGCCGACTTCATCGCTGGTGACGAGATAGGGGCCGAATGGTGCGTGGGTGTCGAACGACTTGCCGAGCGTGAAGGTTTGCGCGCGCATCTGCCAGTCACGCACGCTGACGTCGTTGCACACCGTGAAGCCGGCGATCACTTCATGGGCGCGGGCACGTGGCACATGCCGGCAACGACGGCCGATGATGAAACCGAGCTCGCCTTCGTAATCGAGCTTGTCCGATACGCGCGGCAGGTGAAACGGCGTGTAGGGGCCATGCGCGGCGGTCGACTGCTTGTTGAAGAACATCGGGAACTTGGGCGTCTCGAGGCCGGTTTCCTCGATGTGGTCCTTGTAGTTGAGGCCGACCGCCAGGATCTTCGGCGGCCGCAGCACCGGCGCGCTCAGCGTGACGTCGGCGAGGCCAGGCTGGCGCCGCTGGCGGCGGCGGCGCGCTGCATGAGTTCGGCGCCGCCTTCGAGCAGGCCGAGCATGTCGCCGGGCAGGCCGGCGGCGGTGAGATCGACAATGCGATCGCCATCCACGCGGCCGATGCGCGTGCGTCCGGCGTGGGTGAAGGTTGCGAGTTTCATGGCGTTTCCCTTGTGTTCGTCAATATCAGCGGTAATGCAGGATCTTGTAGGCGTCTATCCACATCTCGCGCGCCGGCGGAATGACCACCGTGGTCATCGGGTCGCGAATGATGGCCGGGCCGGCGATGACATTGCCCGGCGCGAGTTCCACCATCTCGTAGATCTTGAACGGCAACCAACCGTCCTTGTGGTAGACCTCGCGCGTGCCGACGTAAGCCGCGGCGCTTGGCGTGGCACCGGCCACCTCGTAGCGGCGCAGCTTGGGCTGCGGCTTGGGCGCGATGGCTTCGAGGTTGACGGTCGTCAGTGAATAACCGGCGCCGCTGAACTTGGCGCCCTCCGGGTAGACCTTGGAATACATGGTCTCGAAGGCGTCAATCATGCGCTGGATGTCGGCCGGGCCGTTCATCTCGCCATTGCCGAGGGCAGTCTCGAAACTTTCGATCTGGCCGATGTAACGCGCCGACACGCCGTAGCGGAACGTGACCGTGGCGGGATCCACGCCTTCGTCGGCCATTTCACGCCGCGCCTCGGCTTCGAGTTCGCGCCACGCGCGGTCGATTTCATGGGCAGTGGCCTGCTTGTCGGCGTCCGAGGCATTGCCCGGGATGAGCACGCGCAGGCCGCGATCGTAGCGATGCATGTATTCGGCGCAGGCCGCGCCGAAAGCCGAGAACCCGGCTGCCCACGGCAGCGTGATGACGTCCTTGAACTCGATGCCCTCGGCGAAGCCGTACATGTGCACCGGGCCGGCGCCGCCGTAGTAGAGCATGGTGAAATCGTGGGTGTCGTAGCCCTTGGCCGCGACCATGGTGCGGAGCAGGTCGTTCATCTCGGCATTGATGATGCCGAGCACGCCGGCGCCGGCCGCGTAGACGTCGAGGCCGAGCGGTTCGGCGATGGTTTCGCGCAGCGCTTCGAGCGCGCGCTCGCGATCGAGCCTGATCTGGCCGCCGAGGAAGTAATCCGGGTCGACATAACCGAGCGCGACGTTGATGTCGGTCACGGTCAGGCGGTCGTACTGGTAGCAGATGCCGACCTTGGCACCGGCCGATTCCGGACCGACGTGGAGCCGCTTGTATTCGTCCAGCCACACCACGCTGCCGGCGCCGTTGCCGGCCGAATCGAGTTGCACCATCGGCAGGGCGAGGCGATGGCCGGCGATGTCGGCGCTCTTGGCGATACCGATGCGGCCATCGACCAACAGGCCGACGTCGAAACTCGTGCCGCCCATGTCGGCGGTCACGATGTTGCTGAGGCCGAGTTCATGGGCGATGAACTGCGCGCCGATGAGGCCGCCGATGGGCCCAGAAATCATGGTCTCGTAGAGGCGCGGGTAATCCATGTTGACCGCGCCGCCATAGGACAACAGCGTCAGCAGGCGACCATTGAAGCCGCTGGCCTGCGCCTCGCGTTCGACGTCGAGCAGCGCGCCGCGCACCTTCTCGGCCGCGAAGCACTGGAACAGGAGACTCTTGAGGCGGCTGTTCTCCTTGGCCACCGGCGCGACGTCGGCCGAGCACACCACCGGCACGTCGAGGCCGCGCGCGGCGACGATCGCCTGCACGATGTCGCGTGCCTGGTGCTCGTGGCGCGGGTCGACGAAGGAGAACAGGAACAGGATGCCGATGACTTCGCAGCCGGCATCCAGCAGCTTGTGCGCACCTTCGCGCACCTGGCGTTCGTTCACCGGGATCAGGGTGTGCCCGGCAGGCAGATGGATATTGCCCTGGTAGCAGCCGCCGCCCATGCGTTCGCTCACCGTCACCACGTTGCGCGGGTCGACCAGCGGCCGCGTGTGCTTGTGCAATTGCTGGTGCAGACCCTCGGCCTGGCTCTGGCCGAGGTAGGTGAGCCCGCCTTCCATGACGGTGATGTCGTCGAAACCGCGCGTCACCATCAGGCCGACCTTGCGGCCGCTGCCGGTCAGGATGGTGTTCAGCATGCCGGTGCCGCAGTAGATGTCGGCGCCACACTGGCGGTGCACGGTCTCGCTGTCGAGGCCCAAGGCCTGGGCGGCATCGGCGACCGATTCACGATAGGACAAGGCCTGGTCTTCCTTGCGGCTGATGGACTTGCCGACCGTGAACGTGCCGTCGGGCTTGACCAGGATGGCGTCGGTCATGGTGCCACCGGCGTCCAGCGCGAGGATGAAGTCGCGCGCGCCCGTAACGGAAGCAGCGGTGCTGCTCATGGTGATCTCCCCTTGAATCAAATCTTCTGTGGGTCCGACTTCAGTCGGACATCCACAATTTTCCGAGGCGGTGGCGCCTGGACTCCGATGTCCGACTGAAGTCGGACCCACATTGAAAGTCCATGCCGCCTTGCCGCGTCAAGCCCAGCGCGCCGTGACCTCCGCCGTCCTGTCCTGGTACCAGTCCGGCGACTCGTCCGCCAAGGGCTGACCGAGATACTCGCGATAGAACTTGTCGAGATCCGGCAACAGTTCCATCACCACCGGGTAGCCGGGCGCCACCACTTCCACCGCGTGCTGGGTCGCGCACGCGGGGCAGAAGAACTCGCGCACTTCCTGCCAGCCGGGCTCGGGCACGGCGGGCGCGGGGTCGAACACCTGCGCCATTTCTTCCAGCGTCTTACGCGAGCGGATGCGGCAGGCAAGCTTCCAGTTGTGGCGATAATCGCCGAACTCGTGGCCGCATTCGCACTTCACCACGCGCATGCCCGGCGCCTTGGCGACGATGTAGAGATGATCGCCGATGCGCAGCAGGATGCGCTCCGACCATTTCACGCGCTCCTGCAACACGGCGATGTAGTTGAAGAAGCGCGCCTTGTCCTTGCGCGGCATCTTCAGCAGGCGCTCGGTGTTGTCCTGGTCGATGGTGCCATCGACCAGTTGCGCGATGAGTTCACGGCTGACGGCATGGTTGTCGCTCATCGCTCATTCCTCCCCGCAGGAAAAATCGGCAGGCAGTTGCCAGAAGCGCGTGAACTCGTCGCGGAACTTCGCGAACGACAGGCTCTGCCCGTACATTTCCGTCACTTCCGGCACGAAGTTGCGCGCTTCGACCTGCCGGCGTTCCTCGCGCCACCATTGTTCGGCGGGGATGGATTCGGCCAGGCGCCCGCTGCGCAAGGCCGCGCGCTTGTCCAGCGTCGCTTGCGTATCGAGATGCCACTGGCCATTGCCATCCTGGCTCGCCACCACGCCGTGCATGGCATGCACGAAGGCGTAGTCGGGACAGGTGCCGTCGTTGAGATCGCGGATCACGGCCAACGGATCGCGGTCCAGCGGATCGCCCCAGCCGCCCGACGAACCGGCCGCATCGACGAACAAGTCGTTGTTCTTGAGCGCGAGTTCCGGGCAGTCGGTCTTCCACACCTCGAGGTTGTCGACCGTGAGACGCCCGTCACCGACCATCTCCAGCAGCTCGCGAGCGTCGCGTGGCGTTTCGCCTTCGGCGATCAGCGCGTCGAGGTTGGTGTCGCGCGCCGAGATCATGAAGCTGCCGGGGCCGGGATAGGCGCCGCTCATGCCGAGGCCGACCGACGGCGTGCAGGACAAGCCGCCGTTGGGGCGCGTGAGACCGATGTGCTTGCCGGGCTGCACGCACCAGTGCACCGCCGAGTTGCCGGGGCCGCCGCGGTACTTGCCGTAGCCGAAATACCCCGGCAGCAGTTTGCGGCCGAGATAGAACAAGGGCGGGATGGTGCTTTCGAATTCCTCGGCGTCGCCGATCGTCGCCATCTGCGACCATGCCGCCCACACCAGCGGCTCACCGTCCTTGTAACACCACGCGCCGCGGCCGGTGCCGCCCAGCCATTCGAAGTTGGTGAAGCCGTAGGTGGTGCCGTCGTCGGTGGTGCCCTGGCCCTGGAACGCGCCCCAGTTGCCGTCGACGGTGAACGCTTCCTCGAGGTAGCCGCGCGCGAACATGGCGCGACTCACCGCGCCGAAACCGATGCTGTTCAGCGCCACGGTCTGCGCCCACAGGTTGGCGTTGCTGGTGAACTCGTTGTCGGGGTTGTAGATGCTGCCCTTGGGATAATGGCGCTGTACGGCGAGATCGATGCCGGCCGTGACCTTGGTGTTGTGCGAGAAGGAATTGATCATGCCTAAGAACACCGCGCAGTCGACGCCGCCGGGCGTGGCGTTGTAGGAGTGGTAGCCCCATTTCGAACTGCCCTCGGCGTCGAGCATCAAGCCCTTTTCATTGGGCTCGATGCTGCCGCGCACGTGGATGAGGGTGTTCTTGTCGGCGTGCGACCATACGTGCTGCAGGCCCTTGTACTTGACCAGCCGGAACGCGCAGCCGTTGTAGGTGCCGGGCACCATGGTGTCGCGCATGTTGTCGACCACCATGCGCCGCGATTCCTCGATCACCTCGCGAATGGCGCGCTTGTAATAGTCGATGCCGAATTCCTCGATGAGGGCGTGGGTTGCGGCATGCACCATGGCGCAGCCGGCGAGGCGCATCTTGTCATCGAGGATGTTCATGGTCGCGGCGCGGGTGCGACGCTCCCAGATCGCACGCCACCAGGATTCCTGTTTGAGATTGCGACCGGTGCGCATGGGCGGACACACCAGGCCGTCCATGAAGGTGTCGACCGCGAAGGTCGCCCACGAACCCGCCACCGGCGCGCCGTTTTCCATGAGGTGGTTGATGCCGATGGCCCACGCCACGATTTCGCCATCGACGCAGATCGGCACGAAGGAATAGAAATCGCCGGGATGCGGCACGCCGCCGGTGAGCCCGTCGCTGACCGCGTATACATCGCCATCGTCGATGCCGTCGTTGACGTCGTAGTCGTGCTCGGCCATGTAGCGCACCGACACCGGGAAGATCACGGTGTGGGACAGGAAGCCCAGCGACACCGCCAGCGTATCGCCCTCCGGCGTGGCGATGCCCCACAGGCATTCGCCCATCTCGCGCGAGCCGGGACTGGCGGCGACGAAGCGCGCCGATTCACGCGCCGCCAACACCGCGCTGTGCAGCTTGGCGTAGAAGCGTTCGTACTTGATGGGGTCGGCATCTCGTAGCGTGAGCTCGGTGACGCCGCAGTAGTGGCCGGTCTCGGCCGTCAGGCGATCGCGCTCGGCGATCATCTGGCGCAGGGTCGGGCGCGCGGGCGCTAAACTCTTGCTGGACGTGACGACGTCGCGTGCGATGGTAGCCATGAACGTTCTCCCCGGGTGATGGCTGACATGACATGGCGCGCCGGCGTTGGCGCGGGCCGTCACATGCGCTGCGAGCCCGCGCGCGGACGGCCGAACGACTCTACTGCCAGTCGCCGGGGCTGACAATCTCCGGTCGCCGCGCACGAGGCGCGACGACGACTGAGCCTCGGGTACAATCGAGCGGCGCGAGGCCACTCTCGCCGTTTCAATTCCGACGGAGCCACACCGATCATGAAAATCGCTTTCATGCCCGACACCCATTTCGGTGTCTACGATCAAACCACCCAGCCCAAGCCCGACGACGTTGCCGACGCGATGGAGCATTGCATCGCCGAGGGCGTGCTGGCCGAGAAGGTCGGCTTCGACGGCCTGTGGGTGCCGGAGCGGCATCAACGGCCCGAGACCTGGTGGCCGAATGCCACCTCGCTGATGATGGTGCTAGCCGCCCAGACCCGTCACGTGCAGATCGCCAGCACCGTCATCCAGCCGACCTTCCACCATCCGATTCACCTGGCCGAAACCTTGTCCGCCATCGACAACATCAGTCGCGGTCGCCTGGTGTTCGGCGCCGGGGTCGGCTACCACCAGGATTACTTCCGTTGCTTCGGCGTGCCCTTCGAAGGCCGCGGCGCGCGCTTCGAAGAGACCATGGACTGCATCGTCGGCGCCTGGACCGAGGAAGAGTTCAACTACCGGGGCAAGTACTTCCAGTACGAAGGTGTGCGTCTCACGCCCCATCCCTACCAGAAGCCGCGCCCGCCGATCTGGATCGGCGCCTTCGCGCCCAAGGCCATGCAGCGCGCGCTGGACTACGAAGGCTGGTGCCTGTGGTTCCCGCCCGCCTTCAATGAACTGGTGCCGGCGGTGAAGGACATGCGCGAACGCGCCGCGGCGCGCGGCAAGCACGATTTCCAGGTCACCATCGGCTTCGAAGGCTGGCTGTCGAACGACAAGGACGTGCGCGCCAAGCACGGCCATCGCTGGGTGCGGGAGTGGAGCTTCTACGCGGAGAAGGGCCTGTCGCCGGACGCCGAGGCGACCGACATGCTGGACACCATCGAGAACATGTTCCTGTGTCTCGGCAACAAGCAGAAGTGGGTAGACCGGCTCGGCGAGATGAAAGACAAGGTCAATCCGGACTGGTTGTGCATACGCACCCGCAACCCGGTCAATCCCGGTCAGCACTACCCGTCGCGCAGCGAATGCCTGGAAGTGATCGAGGCGTTCGGCGAGATCTTGAAAGACGTGCGTTAGCGCGTCGCGCGCGACGTGACGTTGCGGTTTCCGGTGTCCGATTGAAATCGGACCCACAAAAAAGAGCAGCCAGGACACAAGGGGGAGAGGCAATGAAACTGGGGATGGTATTGGGCTATTCCGGCGCGCAGGTGAAGCTGCCGATGGACCTGGTGTTCGAGGCCGAGCGCCTCGGTTTCGATTCGGTGTGGAGCGCCGAGGCCTGGGGCGCCGACGCGGTGTCGCCGGTGGCATGGGTACTGGCCCAGACCACGCGCATCAAGGCCGGCACGGCGGTGATGCAGATGGCGGCGCGCACACCGTCCATGACCGCCATGACGGCCATGACCCTGGACCAGCTCTCCGGCGGGCGCTTCATGCTCGGCATCGGGCCGTCGGGGCCGCAGGTCATCGAGGGCTGGTACGGCCAGCCCTATGGCAAGCCGCTGCTGCGCACGCGCGAATACATTGCCATCATCCGCCAGATCTTCGAGCGCAAGGCGCCGCTCAAGCACCACGGCGAGCATTACCAGATCCCCTACACCGGCCCCGGCGCGATGGGCCTCGGCAAACCGCTGAAGAGCATCCTGCACGGTAACCCGAACATTCCCATCTACATGGGCGTCGCCACCGAGAAGGGCATCAATACCGCCGCCGAGATCGCCGATGGCTGCTTCATGATCTGGGCCAATCCCGACCGCGCCAACATGTTCGCGCTGCCGCTCGATGCCGGTTTCGCCGCCGCCGGCGGCGACAAGGGTCGCAACAACTTCGACTTCGCGCCCTTCGTACGCATGGCCATGGGCCCCGATCTCAAGGCCTGCCGCGACAAGCTCAAGCATCACTTCGCGCTCTACATCGGCGGCATGGGCGCGCGCGAGAAAAACTTCTACAACGACTACACGCGGCGTCTCGGCTACGTCGACGCGGCGGTCAAGATCCAGGATCTCTACCTCGCCGGACGCAAGGAAGAAGCGGAAGCCGCGGTGCCCGATGCCTACATCGACGAATGCTGCCTGGTCGGTCCGGCGGAACACATCCGCGAACAACTGACACGCTGGAAGGCGGCCGGCGAGCGCGGTGACATCGGCACCATGGTGCTGTCGGCGAGCAGCGCCGAGGAACTGCGCGTGGTCGCCGAAGCCGTCCTTTAAACACCAGGCGAGGGGAGCGACGCCATGTCGGAAGTACTGGTCGAGGTGGCGGACGGCCTGGTGGTGATCACCATCAACCGTCCCGAGGCGCGCAATGCCATCAATCGTGCGGTGTCGGTCGGCGTGTGCGAAGCGGTCGACATGCTCGATGCGCGTGACGATCTCCGGGTCGGCATCCTGACCGGCGCCGGCGGCAATTTTTGCGCGGGCATGGATCTCAAGGCCTTCCTGCGCGGTGAGCAGATCCGCATCGAGGGACGCGGCCTCATGGGCATCGCCTTCACGCCGCCCAACAAGCCGCTGATTGCCGCGGTGGAAGGCTATGCGCTGGCCGGTGGCTGCGAAGCGATGCTGGCCTGCGACCTGGCGGTCGCCGCACGCAACGCGCAATTCGGCATCCCGGAAGTGAAACGCGGCCTGGCGGCCGGCGCCGGCGGGCTGTTGCGTCTGCCGCGCTTGATCCCGCCGCGCATCGCCATGGAGCTGGCCTTGACCGGCGACATGATGGACGCCGAGCGCGCCGCCGCGCTGGGGCTCGTCAACACGCTCACCGAACCGGGCGAAGCGCTGGCCGAGGCGCGACGCCTGGCGGCGCGCATCATCGCCAACGCACCGCTGTCGGTGGCGGCCAGCAAGCGCGTCATCGTCGAGCAGCGCGACTGGCCCTTGCACGAGATGTTCGCGCGGCAGCAGGTCATCACCGGCCCGGTGATCGCGTCCGAGGACGCGCGCGAAGGCGCGGCGGCCTTTGCTGAAAAGCGCAAGCCGAACTGGCAGGGCCGATGACATCATGATCCCGCGCACGCTGTTCAGCGCCGAGCACGAACTGTTTCGCGCCACGGTGCAACGCTTCATTGCCGAGCATGTGACGCCGCACCACGCCGAATGGGAACACGCCGGCCAGGTGCCGCGCGAGTTGTGGACCCGCGCCGGCGAACTCGGCCTTTTGTGTTGCAACGTGCCTGAAGCCTACGGCGGCATGGGCGGTGACTTCCTGCACTCGACCATCCTGGTCGAGGAATTCGCCGCTGCCGGCGCCACCGGCCCGACCTTCTACCTGCAGTCGGACATCATCGCGCCTTACCTGGTCGACTTCGGCAGCGAAGAGCAGAAGCAGCACTGGCTGCCGCGCATGGCGCGCGGCGAAGTGGTGGCCGCGCTCGGCATGAGCGAACCGTCCGGCGGCAGCGACGTGCAGGCCATGCGCACCCAGGCCATCCGTGATGGTGACGACTACGTCATCAACGGCCAGAAGGTCTTCATCACCAATGGCCACAGCGCCGACCTGCTGTTGCTCGCATGCAAGACCGATCCCAGGGCGCGCGCCAAGGGCGTGAGCCTGGTGCTGGTCGAAACCGACAGGCCGGGTTTCACGCGTGGCCGCAGGCTCGAGAAGATCGGCTGCAAGGCCCAGGACACCGCCGAGCTCTTCTTCAGCGACCTGCGCGTGCCGGTCAGCAACGTGCTCGGCAGCGAGGGCAATGGCTTTGCCATGCTCATGACCCAGCTCGCGCAGGAACGCTTGATCCAGGCCATCCGCGCCATCGCCAGCGCCGAGGCGGCGCTGCGTTGGACGCTGGACTATGTCGCGCAGCGCGAGATGTTCGGCCAGACCCTGGCGGATTTTCAGAACACCCGCTTCGAGCTCGCCGCCATGCACGCGGAAATCATGATGCAGCGCGTATTCGTGGACCGCTGCGTGGAACTGCATCTGCGCGCGGCGCTGGATGCGACCGACGCGGCCGCCGCCAAGCTGGTCAGCACCGAGCTGCAGGGGCGGGTGATGGATCGCTGCCTGCAGTTGTTCGGCGGCTGGGGCTACATGTGCGAATACCCCATCGCGCGCGCCTTCGTCGATGCGCGCATGTGCCGCATCGGCGGTGGTTCGGTGGAAACCATGAAGCAGATCATCGGCAACGCACTGTTGCCGCGCGCGCCCAAGCGCGACGGCAAGGCAGCGCCCTGACATGGCCGGCATCGCGCTGCGCGACCAGGCCTGCGTGTCCGGCATCGGCGAGACCGCCTATATGCGCGGCTCGAGCAAGACCGCCTTCGAGCTGCAGATAGAAGCGTCGCTGGCGGCCATCAACGATGCCGGCATCCATCCCTCGGATATCGATGGCGTGATCCCCATCGGCATCGTGAGCGGCATCGCCGAGGACTTCGTCGACAACTTCGGCATCCGCGACCTGCGCTACTCGGCGCTGATTCCGCACGGCGGCGCGAGCCCGGTGATGGCGCTGCAGGCGGCGGCCACGGTGCTTGCTACCGGCGTGTGTCGTCACGTCCTGATCACTTTCGGCCGTAATGTCAGCGCCGGCAGCAACAAGGCCGGCGCGCGCATCCACAACATGCCGCAGTTCCATTACGTGACGGAGTTCGAGCATCCGCTCGGCAACAGCGCGCCGGCGCAGATCTACGCGCCCATGGCGCGGCGCCACATGGAGCTCTACGGCACCACGGTCGAACATTTCGGCGCGGTGGCAGTGGCCTGTCGCGAGCATGCGCTGTTGAACGGCAACGCCATCATGAGCAAGCCCATCACGCTCGAGGACCATCGCAACTCGCGCATGATTGCCGATCCTTTCCGCCTCTTGGATTGCAGTCTGGAAAGCGACGGCGGCGCGGCGGTGGTGGTGAGCGCGGCCGACGTGGCGGCCGATTGCAGGCATCGCCGCGTGTTCATCTCGGGGGTGGCGGTCGGGCATCCGGATTCGCCGGCCTCCATCACCCAGCGGCCCGACATGACCAGCCTCGGCATCGGCAAGGCCGCGCCGCGCGCGTTCACGATGGCCGGCGTGACACCGGCTGACATCCAGGTCGCCGAGATCTACGACTGTTTCACCTACGCCGTGATCCGCCAGATCGAAGACATGGGCTTCTGCGAGAAAGGCGAGGGTGGCCCGTTCGTGGCCGACGGCCGCCTGCGCCTCGGCGGCGCGCTGCCGACCAATACCCACGGCGGGCTCTTGTCCCAGGCCCACGTGTGGGGACTCAATCACATCGTCGAACTGGTGCGGCAGCTACGCGGCGATGGCGGACGCGCGCAGGTGGCGGGCGCCGAACTCGGCCTGGTCACGGGCTATGGCGATCTTGGCGATGGCGCGCTCGCCATCATGCGACGGGGTTGAGGCGATGACGGAGACAGTCACCAAGCCCGAGCCGCCGGAGAGCGCATTGTCGGCGCCCTACTGGCAGGGCCTCCGCGATGGCCGGCTGCTGCTGCAGGCCTGCGGCGCCTGCGGCACGCTGCGCCATTACCCGCGCCTCTTGTGCAGCGCCTGTTTCAGTGACGCCGTGAGCTGGCGACAGGCGAGCGGCCACGGCCATGTGCATAGCTGGACCGTCGCCCACCATGCCTTTCACGTAGGCTTTCGCGATGAGCTGCCTTACACGCTGGTGACGGTCGACCTCGCCGAGGGGCCGCGCGCCCTCGGCCGCTGGCGCGGCGCCACGCCGCGCATCGGCCTCGCGGTCAAGGCCATACTGCGGCAGGCGGACGCTGCGGCCGTCGAGCTCTGGTTCGAACCCGACGGCGAGGCGTGAAACCTCAGGCGACGGCGGCGTCGATGTAGGAGGCGAGGCTGTCGCGATCTCCGGTCGCAAGAGGGCGCGCAGTCCTGGGCGCCACCGTGCCATTGCCCAAGTGGAAGTAGGCCACCTGTTTCTGCATCTCGACCGCGTCGTTGCGCAAGGCTTCGCTGGCCGCCGCGATCTCTTCGACCAGCGCGGTGTTCTGCTGGGTGATGGCGTCGAGACCGATCACGGCGCTGTTGATTTCCGACAGGCCCGCGGCCTGTTCATTGGCGGCGCCGGCCATCTCCGCGATGATGGTCGAGAGATTGGTGATGTCCTTGACGATGGTCTGGAAGCGGTTGCCCGATTCATCGACCAGCTTCGCGCCGCCGTCGACCTGCGCCACGCTGTCCTTGATCAGCACCTTGATTTCCTTGGCGGCGCCGGCGCTGCGCTGCGCGAGCGCGCGCACCTCGGCGGCCACCACCGCGAAGCCGCGGCCCTGATCGCCGGCGCGCGCGGCTTCGACCGCCGCGTTCAGGGCCAGCAGGTTGGTCTGGAAGGCGATTTCATCGATAACGCCGATGATGTCGGCAATCTTGTTGCTGGACGTCTGGATGCCGCCCATGGAACTCACCGCCTGGCCCACCACCGTGCTGCCGGTGGCGGCGCGCTCGGACGTCGCTTCGGTGATGGAGCGCGCCTGACCGGCGTTCTCGGCGTTGGCGGTGACGGTCGAGGTCAGCTGCTCCATGGCCGAGGCGGTGCGCTGCAAGGACAGGGCCTGGTCCTCGGTGCGGCGTGACAACTCGCCGTTGCCGGACGCGATCTCCTGGGCATTGCCGGTAACGCGGCCGATGGAGGCCTGGATGCCGGCGATGGTGGTGCGCAGGTTGCCGATGCAGGTGTTGACCGCCTCGGCCAGGTGCGCGAACTCGCCCTGGTACTGGCCGTCGATGTCGCTGCTCAAGTCGCCGACCGCGACCGCCTGCATGACCTTGCTGGTTTCCTTGATCGGCACGCTCACGGTGTCGAGCAGGCCGTTCATGGATTCGGCCATCCAGCCGGTGAAGCCGCTGAAGCCGCGCGCCTCGATGCGGTCATCGAGCAGGCCGGCGTTGGCAGCCGTCAGCAGTTGCTTGATTGCGTCCTCGGCCTGCCGCTGTTCGGACAGATCGGTCCATTCCAGCACGTAGCCTGCGTGCCGGCCTTCGAGATTGTTGACCGGGTTGGAACTCACGCCGAACACGCTGTGCTCGAAGCGCACTTCGATCTCGACATGTTGCTGGGTGCTGACCAGGCGCTTGAGGTCAGGCGCACGGGCGCACAATGCCGCAAAATCGACCTGGCCGCCGTTGCGCACCAGCACCCGCGGGTGCTGCTCGGCGAGCGTGCGCATGCGCGGATTGGCGTAGGACACCGCGCCTTCCAGATCGAGCAGCGTAATGGCGGTGCCGGCGCTTTCCAGCGCCTGGTTGAGGCGCGCCGCTTCTTCCTTTTCCTTTTGCACCGAGGCCGCCATTTGTTCGGCAGCCACTTTCTGGCGGCTGGCTTCCTCGCCGGCGCGCAGCGCCTCTTCCTTTTGCACGCTCGCCTCCCTGCTCAAGCGTTGCGCTTCTTCCTTCTCCGCCATGATCTGCACGAACAACACGCTCTGCATGCGTTCCAGCGCGCCGAGGAGTTCGCCGACCTCGTCGCGGCCATCGACCGTTATGCTGTTCTCGAAATTGCCGTGGGCAATGTTGTCGGCGATGGCCGCCGCGCCGCGTACACGGCGTGCGATGCCATTGGCCAGCAGCAGGGCGAAGCCTGCAATCAGCACGGCCGCGACGGTGGCCGAGATCAAGGTCGCACGGCGTTGCGTGGCGACGGCCGCCAGCGCTTCCTCGCTATCGATCTCTGCCAGCAACGCCCATTTCACGCCTTCGATTTCGAGCGGTGTATAGGACGACAGCACGTCGACGCCGCGATAGTCGGGCATGCGTTGCTGGCCGGCGCCGCCGGCAAACGAGGCGACCACGGCGGCGGTGTCGATCTTGCGCGACAGCAGGGTGTTCTCCTTGGAGAAACGTGACTGTGAGCGCATCAACTGGTCACTGCCGACGAGATAGGTCTCGCCCGATTCGCCGAGCCCGGCGCGTTGTGCCATCAAGGCGTTGATTTCGCCGACCGGCATCTGGAAAACCAGCACGCCGACCTTCTCGTCACCGTCGTAGATCGGCGCGCCTATGAATGACGCGGCGCCTTCGTAGGACGGCAGGTAGGGCGCGAAGTCCTCGAGCCGGCTTTGATCGGCGCTCGCGGCCAGCGCGCTTCGATAGGCGCGGCCGAGGGCGGTGTCCTTGTACTGACCGCTGGCCAGGTTGGTGCTGAAATCGAGTTCCTTGAACGTGGTGTAGACCACGTCACCGGTACGCGCGTCGATCAGGAAGATATCGTAATAGCCGAAGCGCTTCAGAAAGCTGCGCAGGCGTGGGTGAAAGCGTGCGTGCGCACGGCTGTAGCGGCTGCCGTCCGCGTGGGCCATGAGTTCGTCCTTGGTGCCGAGCGGGCGCCCGTTGTCGGCGATGTAGAGATACTGGGCGAGCAGCGACGCCGGGCTGCGCGGCAGCAAGGCCTTGGCATCGACGGCCTGGCCGGTCTGGGCCTGGTAGTGCTTGGCGAACTGCTGTTGATAATAGTCCTCGAGCTTGGCCCGATAGCCGGCCATGTGCCCGGCATCGGATGGCAGGTCATCCGGCAGGCCATGAAAGCCGTCACGCAACTCGCGCAGGGCGTCGACCGTCATGGTGCTCTCCGCGAGTTCGCGGACCTGCTGATGCAGTTGGTTGAAGTACTGCTCGACCTGCGATTTCTTCACTTCACGCAGAGATTCGAGTTGATTGAAGGCGGCCGATTGCAAAGCCGCGGAGGATTCCCGCATGACCAGGTAGGTCGTGACGCCGAGCGGCAGCAAGCCGGCCACCAGCATGGCGAGCAGCAGCTTGTTGCGGAGTTGGAGATCGGCCCAGAGCTTGCTCATCGGGAATTCATCCTTGGGATATGAACCCGCGTTAGCGGCCGGCGTGCCCCAGGCATTAGGCTTTTGGGGAATGAACCATGAGAAAATCACCCCCGGCCTGCAGGCCGAACCGGAACCAGCCCAATGACCACCACCATCGACCACACCCTGCGCTACCTGCTGCTCATCCGGCTGGTGGTGATGGGCGGACAACTTGCCGCGCTGGCGGCCATGGATGCGTGGTTCGGCGTGGCGGTGCCGTGGGCGCGGGTCAGCCTGGTGCTGGCGCTGCTCGGCGCATTCACCCTGTACAGCTGGGTGCGGCTGGCGCGCGGCGTGACGACGCCGGGCGAGCGCCACTACCTGTTGCAGTCGCTGGCCGACATCGCCGCGTTGTCGGCCCTCATCCACCTGACCGGCGGCGCCTTCAATCCCTTCGTGTCGCTGTTCCTGCTGCCCATCGTGTTCGCCGCCGCGGCCATGCCGCTGGCCTACATGACCGGCATTGCGCTCACCGCCATCGGCGCCTATACCGCGCTCATGCTGGTCGCCCTGCCGGAACGCCACGCGCACGCGGTGGCCGGACGCTTCGACCTTCACGTGTGGGGCATGTGGTACGGCTTCATCCTGAGCGCGCTGTGCGTGGGCCTGTTCGTCGCGCGCCTGTCACGGCGCCTGCGCGGTCGCGACCGCGAGCTGGCGGCCCTGCGCGAGGAAGCACTGGCCGCCGAACGCCTGATGGCGCTCGGCACCCTGGCCGCCGCCACCGCCCACGAACTCGGCACGCCGCTCGCGACCATCGCGCTCGCCAGCGGCGAATTGCAGCACCTGGTCACGGACGAGGAGGCGCGCGCCGAACTCGCGCGCCTGCGTGAGCAGGTCACGCGTTGCCGCGAGATCCTGGCGCGCATGAGCGCCGACGCCGGCGCCCTGCAAGCCGACAGCGGTCATCGCGTGGCGCTGGACGACTATCTCGATGGCGTGGTCAACGAATGGCGTCAGCGCCGTCCGGAAGTGCAGGTGCGCTTCGCACGCCAGGGCGTGGCGCCGGCGCCGGCCATCATCGCCGACCGCGTCATCACCCAGGCCATCGTCAACGTGCTCGACAACGCCGCCGACGCCAGCGCGCGCCGCATCGACATCGACGGCGCCTGGGACCAGCGCCAGCTCCGGCTCGACATTCGCGACGACGGCACCGGCATCGCGCCCGCCCTGCGCGCACGCCTCGGCCACGAGGCGGTCACCACCAAGCGCGAAGGCATGGGTATCGGGCTGTTGTTGTCGCGCTCGATATTGGAACGCCTCGGTGGTGCGCTGCGCCTCGATGCGCAGGCGCCGT
This sequence comes from Pseudomonadota bacterium, assembly GCA_016719885.1. Classification (NCBI taxonomy): domain Bacteria; kingdom Pseudomonadati; phylum Pseudomonadota; species Pseudomonadota bacterium. The sequence goes on from JADJYF010000001.1 coordinate 511,949, forward strand.
GCGGCACCCACGCCCACATCCACCTGCCGCTGGCGAGCCTGGTGGTGCCATGAGCGAACGCCATTGCCTGGTGGTGGACGACGACGCCGACTTTCGCGCGGTGCTGGCCAAGGCGCTGACGCGGCGCGGCTACCGGGTCAGCGTCGCCGCCGATTGCGCCGCGGGCCTGGCCCTGGCCGCCGGCGACGCGCCGCAGGACGTGGTGCTGGATCTCCGACTCGGTGAAGACTCGGGTCTGGAGTTCATCACGCCGTTGCTTGCGCGCTGCCCGGGCGCGCGCATCGTGGTGTTGACCGGCTTCGCCAGCATCGCGACCGCCGTGCAGGCCATCAAGCTCGGCGCCGTGCATTACCTGACCAAGCCCGCCGATGCCGATGAGATAGTCGCGGCCTTCGCCCGCCAGGCCGGCGATGCGAGCGTCGAAGTGGCGAGCCGGCCGACGCCGCTCGAACACCTGGAATGGGAGCATATCCAGACCACGCTCTTGGCGTGCGACGGCAATATCTCGGTGGCGGCCAAGCGCCTGGGGCTGCATCGGCGCACTTTGCAGAGGAAATTGCAGAAGCGGCCGTCGGGGATGGGGTGAGGGAGCGGTTTTTGATGTGCGAATGAATTCGCACCTACAAGGCGCCGCGCTGTCCTGTAGGTGCGAATTCATTCGCACACCGGTCCGCGGCAAGCAGGACGCGGCGGCGCTTGCCGTCGCGTCCTGCCATCATCAAGCGTAATTGGCTGGCTTGCGCCCGCTCCACGGCAGGGCCTGTTCCAACTGGCCGGCCAGGCTGTAGAGCGTTTCCTCGTCGCCCATGCGGCCCACGAACTGCATGGCGAGCGGCAGGCCGGACTTGGCTTGCCACAGCGGCAGCATCACCGCCGGCTGACCGGTGGTGTTGAACAGCGCCGTGAACGCCGAGTAGTTCTGGATGATGTGATTCCACCAGCCCATCATGTCCAGATCCTTGGCGTTCTGATCGAGTTCGCCGAGCCTCGCCACGTCGCGCGCGAGGCCGGGCGTCAGCAGCACATCGTACTTGCGCATCACCGCGCCCACCGCGCGGCTGACGGCGTTCTGCTGGATCATGGCTTTCTCCATTTCCAGCGCCTTCAGTGACTGCGCGAACCTGTACACCTCGAGCGTCACCGCTTCGCAGGTCTTGGGCCCGATCTTGCGGCCGGTGGCGGCGGCGAACTCGTCCATGAAATAGCCCAGCGTCACCGCCCACAGGCGAACACTCGACTCGTTGAATGCATCCATGTCGTAGTCAATCTTGACCGGCTCGACGATGTGGCCCAAGTCTTCCAGGAGCTTGCGCGTGTCGTTGAGGCGCGCCTTCTGCTCAGGCGCGGTGTTGCGCGAACCGGGCAGCTTGTCGACCACGCCGATGCGCAGCTGGCCGGGCGCCGACATGGCGGCGGCGAGGAAACTGCGCTTGGGCGGCTCGGCATGGTAGAAGTAGCCGTCATCGGGGCCGTGCAGCGCGTCGAGCAGGGCGGCGGAGTCACGCACGCTGCGCGTCTCGGCGAACTCAATCGCCATGCCCCACAGGAAGATGCCCATGTCCGGGCCGGTAGGCGTGCGGCCGCGGCTGGGCTTCATGCCGACCACGCCGTTGCAGGCGCCGGGAATGCGGATCGAACCGCCGCCGTCGTTGGCATGGGCGATGGGCACCATGCCCGAGCCGACCGCCGCGCCGGCGCCGCCCGATGATCCACCCACCGAGTAATCGAGATTCCAGGGATTGCGCGTCGGGCCATAGACCAGCGCTTCGGAGTTGGCGTTGAAGGCCATCTCGGGCGTGGTGGTGGTGCCGATGGTGACCAGACCCGCGGCGTTGCAGCGGCGCATGAGTTCCGAATCACTGTCGAACTTGATGCCGGCGGCGAGGCGCGAACCGGCCGAGGTCACCATGCCCTTGAAGTGCATGCCGAACTCCTTGACCAGGAACGGCACGCCACGGAACGGCCCGTAGGGCAGGCCGCGCTTGACCTGGCTGCGGCCATGTTGCGGCAACTGCTGAACGACGCAGTTGATCTTGGGATTCAAACGCCCGATGGCGTCGATGGCGCTGTCGATGAGATCGTTAGGCGAGACCTCGCCACGACGAACCAGTTCGGCCAGGCCCAGGCCGTCGTACTTGCTGTATTCGGAAAAAATCATGAACGTCCTCCACCGGGAAACAGTCTGTCGCCGCACGGCTGCGGCAGCCCTCGTCAGGAATCGAGTATAGGGGCGTGCACGGCGCGGCAATAGACCGGCGTCAAGCGCGGCGCTCGGCCATGCCGGCGACCATCCGCGCTCAGGCGTTCCGGTACACGGCGAGCAAGGTGCGCTCTTCGATGCCCCAGTTGTACTTGTCGCGATGCAGCGCACGGATGCGCGCGCGCAACTCTGGATCGGGCCGCGCGGTGATGCTCTTGACGGTATCGAAGATCGCCTGCTCGCTGAAGTCGGCGGTGGTGGCGCCGATCCCTTCGCTCTGGATCAGCATGCGCATGTCGTACAGCGGCGTGGTGACGATGGGCAATCCGCACACGATGTACTCGAACAGCTTATTGGGCAGGCTGTAGTAGTAACTCAGACAGATGTTGGGAGCGAAGATGGTGCCGTAGTCGGCCGATGAACTCACCTCGGGAATGCGCTCCGGGGCGATGGCGGGATGAAAGTGGATATTCGAATGCAGCGCCGCCTGGGCTTCGATGTCTTCCTGCATGTTGCCATAGCCCATGAACACCACGTGGTGGCGCCGGTAGCCTTCCTCGTGCAGCCGCACGAAGCAGTTGAGCGTCTCCTCCAGGCCGCGCACCTTTTTTACCAGGCCACCCTGGTAGAGGAAGATGAGGTCGTCGTCGGCGAGGCTGAATTTCTCGCGGAAATATTCATTGCGCGGCTGGTCCGGCGTGAGTGTCGGGCAGTTGCGCACCACGTGCACCTGCTTGAGCCCGTAAAGCCGTTCGTACTCACGGGCAATAGAATCGCCGACCACGATCACCTGGTCGGCATGGGGAATGTTGTCGCGCTCCAGTTGCTCGAACTGCCGCTTCTTGTCGGGGCGCAGGGTCACGCCTGCCGACTCGGTCTGGTACTCGTGGGAGTCGTAGATGATCTTGATGCGCGGGTCGCGCATCTTCATCTCGACCGCGAACGGCAGCGGCAAGAGGTCGTTGCAGTGGATGAAGTCGAACTCGGGTACGGCCGGCAGCTTGGCGGGTGGGCGCGGCGGACCGGGGCGCGGCGGCTTGGGGGCGCCCTGCAGGCTGGCGCGCTTCTGCGCGGCGGCCGCTTCCTTGCGGGCTTGTACACGCGCGTTTTCCAGCCTGATGTATCGGGCCTTGGCGCGGTCATGGATGCGCGGTGCAACTTGTCTGAGTATCAGCGCCGCGCCACGCAGCACCTGGTAAGTGGCCCGCCCGACATGGCGACGCAAGGCCGCCCGGGCGGCGCGAGCGGCGTGGGGCTTCGGTTTGAGCTTGCCCGGCTCGTGCTGTTTCACGACGGGGCTCGGCTTGCCGAACTTGCGCCGCACTTCGAATCCGTTGATGACCTCGTATTCGGGCAATGCAGCGTCGTAGGTGGCCCATAACTCGACGCGATAGCCGGCCGCCGCCAGCGACGTACATTCCTTCAGAACGCGAGAGTCGTTCGTGAACTTGTTGTAGAGCAGGACCAAAATTTTCTGCTGGTGAACTTCGCGCATTCTTGTATTCTTCTAAATCGACATCCGTGTGGCGCCGGGCCAGCCTGTCGAGGCGGCAGGAACCATGCCTCTTGACGAGAGGCATGATCAGGCTGCGTTGATTGACGTGCATTCTCGCATGGCAAGCTGCCACGCGCACAGATTAATGGCGGAAGCCTCGCATGCCCCACGTCGCCGACATCACTTCATTCCTGCGTGAGCACGGACTGCTCAGCGATCTCATCGGCGCGACAGGCGATGCCCAAGTCGACGGCGTGGCGCGCGACCACGAGGCCGTGAGTGGCGAAATGGCGTGGATATCGCCGAAGAACCTCGCGCGAGATCCCCTGCGCTGGCAACGCTTCGCAGGCTGCCTGTTGATCGTGCCGGACAGCGCGGTGATCGAGGCGGAGCCGGCTTTCAGCGTGGCCCTGTGCGCCGATCCCAAGCTCGCCTTCATCCGCGTGGTGGGCCATTTTTTCGAGCACCTGAGTCACATCGACCTGCCGCGTCTGGGACAGTCGCCGATTGCCGTCGACGCCGTCATCGGCCGTGACGTCATGCTCGGCCTCGGCTGCGTGATCGGTCCCAAGGTGCGACTCGGCGACGGGGTGTCGGTCGGCGCCAATACCGTCATCGCCAATTGCGAGGTCGCCGCCGGCGTGCGCATCGGCTGCAATTGCACCATCGGCTTGCCGGGCTTCGGCTACGAGAAGGATGCCAAAGGCGCCTATTGGCGTTTTCCCCATCTCGGCGGCGTGCGCATCGAGGCGAACGTCGAGATCGGTTCCAACACCTGTATCGACCGAGGTTCGTTGGGCGATACCGTGATCGGGCAGGGCAGCAAGATAGACAACCTCGTGCATGTCGCGCACAACGTCGTGCTTGGTCACAACACGGTGGTGATCGCCAATACCATGCTCGGCGGCAGCGTGACGGTGGGTGACGGTGCGTGGGTGGCGCCCAGTGTTACCATCATGAACCAGGCCAGCATCGGCGCTGGCGCGACCTTGGGCCTCGGCGCCGTGGTATTGCGCGACGTCGCGCCGCGGCAGGTCATCGTCGGCAACCCGGGCAAGGTCCTGGACAAGAAACCCAAATAGGGACGATATGATTTCAGTATTGAACGGCGTGCAGCGCGCGCTGGTGCTGTGCGCGCATACCGACGACGAATTCGGCTGCGCGGGCACCATGTTGCGCTTGACCGAACTCGGCGTGACGGTGCGTTACCTGGCCTTGAGCCGCTGCGAGGAATCGGTGCCGGCCGGCCTCGCGCCGGACGTGCTCGAGCATGAATGCCGGGCCTGCGTGCAGGCGATCGGCGTGGCGGCCAGCGCCATCGAGGTCGATGGCTTTCCGGTGCGCTACTTTCCCGACCATCGCCAAGCTATCCTCGAGCGCTTCTACCAGTTGAACAAGGATTACCAGCCGGACGTGGTGTTCCTGCCGAGTTCCTTCGACAACCACCAGGACCACGCCACCGTTTACGCCGAGGGCTTTCGCGCCTTCAAACGTTCGACCCTGCTCGGCTACGAGCTGCCGCAGAACGTGACTTCGTTCGAAAACTCGGCCTTCGTGTGCCTCACCCAGGCACACCTGAGCGGCAAGATAGATGCGCTCGCCCATTACCGCTCCCAGGGCTTTCGCAGCTATGCCGCACCGGAATACATCGAGGGCCTGGCGCGGGTGCGCGGCGTGCAGTGTGGCAGCCTGTTCGCCGAGGCCTTCGAAGCGATCCGGGTCATCATCCGCTGAGTCCGCCAGGCATCGCCGCGCCGGGCATGGCGCGCGACGATGTCAAATTTTGTTACCGCTGCCGAAAGCGTTAAGCAGTTCCGCAATCAGTTGTCGCCAGGCGCAAAAGGCACGGCAGTTCATATTTCATTTCTGGCACCTGACCCCGGAGCATCCCAGCCGCTGGCATGCGGAAGTCCGCCTCGCGTCGTTTTCGCCCGCGTGCCCCATGAGAAACCGGACCAGGGAGATTCGAATTGAATAACAACATCAAGACACTGTGCCTGCTCGCCGCGGGAGCACTCGGCGTCGCCGGCCAGGCGCAGGCCGCACTGTACAGCGGCGAAGTCGCCAACCTGCGCAATGCCGCGGGCGTGCTGGCCGGCGACAACGACGCCGACGCGAGCGGCAACGCCTGGGCGGCCACCGGCAGCAGCGCGACCAACAAGGGTGTGCGTCTGAGCTACACGGTCGACCAGGTCAGCGCCAACGACTGGGCGTATTCCTATACCTTCATCGCCGGTTCGACCGCGCAGAAGCAGGTGGCGCGCTTCGATCTCGAGGTCGGCAGCCTGTTCAATGCCGCTTCATTGATATCCGCGAGCTGCAGCGTGGTGGAATGCTTCTCGCCCGCCGCCGGACTCACCACGTCCGCCATTCACAGCGCGCAGGTGGGCTTGGTGTCGGCGCCCCAGACCCTGAGCCTCTCCGGCCTGGAATGGATCTTCCCGGCCAACACCTTTGCCTTCACCGTCACGCTGCATTCGACGCTCGGACCGATCTGGGGCGACTTCATCGTCAAATCGAGTGAAACGACCGCCAATCCGCCGACCTTCCTCGCAGCCTGGAACCACGGTTTCGGCGCCGACGTCGCGACCGCCATCGTGACCGGCAACGACGCCGCCGGTTACGTGCTGGTGCCGGGCGCGCCGGCACCGGTGCCCCTCCCGGCCTCGCTGCCGCTGCTGCTCGGGGCCTGCGCGGCGCTCGGCTGGGCGCGCCGCAAGGCAGCCTGAACCCCGCTCGCCAGTGCGCGACCCACACGCCCCGCAGTGCGGGGCGTGTTCGTTATGGGCCTCCGCGAACGGGGGGTAGGTCGCCGCCGCGGGCTTGGTTACACTCCGCGAGCGCCGTCTCGCGACGGCGGCCCATTCCAACACCTGCGAGCTGACATGACCCAAGCGAATGTTCTGACCGGCGTGCGCGTGCTCGACTTTTCGCGCTACATCGCCGGGCCCTACTGCGCGGCCTTGCTGGGTTTCCTCGGCGCCGACGTGATCCGCATCGAGAAGCCGGGCGGCGGCGAAGATCGTTTCGTCGGGCCGCTCAGCGACACCGCCAGCGCCATCTTCATGGAGACCGGCGTCAACAAGCGCAGCCTGACGCTGGATCTCAAGCACCCCGACGCCGCGCAGGTGGTGGCGCAGCTGGTGCGCGGCGCCGACGTGGTGATTGCCAACATGCCGCCCAGGGTGCTCAAGCGCATGGGCCTCGACTACGACACCCTGCGCGCCATCAAGCCCGACATCATCCTCACCACCCAGACCGCCTTCGGCCACCGTGGACCGTGGGCCGAGCGGGGTGGCTTCGACGGCCTCGGCCAGGTGATGTCCGGTTCGGCCTACATGTCCGGCACGCCCGGTCAGCCGTCGCGCAGCGCCACGCCCTTCGTCGATTACAGCACCGCGGTGCTGGGCGCTTTCGGCACCTTGGCCGCGCTCTATCACCGCCGCAACTGCGGCGAAGGCCAGCATGTGCAGGCGTCCCTGCTCGGCAGCGGCGTGGCGGCCTTCAGTCCGCTGATCATCGAGCAGGCGATCCTCGGCCTCAACCGTCAACCGAGCGGCACACGCGGCCAGACCAGCGGTCCGACCGACATCTTCAAGACCCGCGACGGCCACGTCATCACCCAGGTGCTGGGCAACGGCCTGTTCGCCAACGTCGCGCGTGCGCTGGGAGCCGAGCACTGGCTGTCGAACCCGAACTACGCGACCGACGAGCTGCGCGGCGAACACCGCGACGAGCTGTGCGAAGTGGTGGCGGCGTGGTGCGCGACGCGCAGCAACGAGGAGATCATCGACGTCATGGCCAAGGCCGGGGTGCCCTGCGGGCCGGTGCTGGACATGGAGGGCGCCATGGCCCATCCGCAGATCCGCGCCATGGAGTTCCTCGGCGCGATGTCCTTCCCCGAGTTCGACAGGCCGGCGCCGGTGCCGCGTCTGCCGCTCGATTTCTCGACCATCAGTCCACCGCAAGTGCGCCCGCCGCTGGTCGGCGAGCATACCGACGCTGTGCTGGCTCAATTCGGTTTCGACGCGGCGTCGATCGCGCGGCTGCGCGCCGCCGGCGTGGTTTAGTACACTCGCGTGTCCTTCAGGTACCTATTCAGCTAACGAGCAAAGCAACGCATGACTTACGGCATTCTTTCCTTCGGCGCCTACATTCCGCCCCTGCGCCTGTCGCGCCAGGGCATCCTGAGTGCGATAGGCTGGGCAGTGCCTTCGCTGCGCGGCCTCGCCGCCGGCGAACGCTCGGTCGCCAACTGGGACGAAGACGCGCTGACCATGGCGGTGGAAGCGGGCCGCGACTGCCTCAACGGCATCGACGTCGTGCCGCCGCACCTGGCGCTGGCCTCGACCACCTTGCCGTTCGCCGATCGCAGCAACAGCGGCGTCATCGCCGACGCGCTCAATCTCGACAACCGCATGGCGACCGAAGATCTCGCCGGCAGCCGCCGCGCCGCCACCAGCGCGCTGGCGCGCATGGCGCACGGCGGACAAACATCGCTGCTGCTGGCGAGTGACTGCCGCGACACGCGGCCGGGCAGCGCCCAGGACATGCTCTACGGCCACGGCGCCGCGGCGCTGCTGGTCGGCGAAGGCAAACCGGTGGCGGTGTTCCTCGCCAGCGCCTCGCGCCACGAGGATCTCGTCGACCAGTACCGCTCGTCCGACGCCGATTTCGACTACAGCCTGGAAGAACGCTGGGTGCGCGAAGAGGGCTATCTCAAGATCGTGCCCGAGGTCATCGAAGAAGTGGCGCAGCGCGCCGGCGTGTCCCTGTCGGACATCGATCACGTGGTGCTGCATGGCTCGGTCGACACCGCGCGCGCGCTGGCCAAGCGTCTCGGCATCGACATCAAGCGCTTCGCCGATACGCTGGGCGCGAAAGTCGGCGACTGCGGCGTCGCGCAGCCGATGCTGATGCTGGCCAAGGTGCTGGCCGAGGCCGGCGCCAACGAGCGCATCCTGGTGGTGGGTTTCGGCCAGGGCGCCGACGCCATTCTCGTCCAGACCACGCCGCAGCTGTCGACCATCCAGGGCGGGCGCGGGCCGCAACGCTACCTCGAGCAGTGCCGCGTGAGCGACAACTACACCTATTTCCTGTCGCTGCGCGGACAGCTCGACATCGACTTCGGCCTGCGCTCCGAGCGCGACAATCGCACCGCGCTGTCGGCCTATTACCGCAAGCGCCGCGACATCAATTCCATGCTGGGCGGGCGCTGCCGGGTGTGCAACACCCTGCAGTTCCCGCGTTCGCTTGTGTGCGTGAAATGCGCGTCGTCTGATTCCCAGGACGGCGAGACGCTGTCCAATCTTACCGGCCGCGTGAAGTCATTCACCGAGGACTGGCTGGCCTATACGCCTTCGCCGCCCTATATCTACGGCAACGTCGAATTCGACGACGGCGCCAACATCATGCTGGAATTCACCGACTTCACGGCCGGCCAGGTCAAGGTCGGCGATGCGGTGCGCATGGTGTTCCGCATCAAGGATTTCGATCACAAGCGCAAGTTCCGCCGTTATTTCTGGAAACCCGCGCCGCTGCTGGGCTGAGTCCCACCGTCGCCCACACAGCATCGCAAGCTTCAGGAGCATACACATGGCCAAAGGCATCAAAGACAGGGTCGCGATTATCGGCATGGGCTGTTCGCGTTTCGGCGAACGTTGGGACTGCGGGCCGGAAGAGCTGATCGTCGAAGCCTTCACCGAGGCCCTCGCCGACGCCAAGATCTCCCGCGAGCAGATTGAAATGGCGTGGTTGGGCCTGTTCTTCCAGGAGCAGAGCGCCGGCAAGTCGGCGCTGCCGCTCAGCATGTCGCTGCGCCTGCCCAACATTCCCGTCACGCGCGTCGAGAACCTGTGCGCGACCGGTACCGAGGCCCTGCGCGGCGCGGTGTACGCGGTGGCGGCCGGCGCCTGCGATTTCGCGCTGGCGGTCGGCGTCGAGAAATTGAAGGACACCGGCTACGGCGGCCTGCCGGAACGCACCAAGGGCAGTTTCGATGACCTGTGGCTGCCGAACGCCACCGCCCCCGGCGCCTTCGCGCAGCTCGCCAGCGCCTACACCGCCAAGCATGGTTGCGATCCGAAGGATCTGAAGCGCGCCATGGCGCACATCTCCTACAAGAGTCATCAGAACGGCGCCTTGAATCCCAAGGCCCACCTGCAAAAGGCCATCACCGAAGAGCAGGCGATGAATGCGCCGATGATCGCCTACCCGCTCGGCCTCTATGACTGCTGCGGCGTCAGCGACGGCGCGGCCTGCGCCATCGTCACCAGCGTCGAGAAGGCGCGCGAGATGGGCATCAAGGACATGGTCACGGTCAAGGCCATGCAGCTCGCGCCGAGCAATGGTCTCGAAATGTCCAACACCGCATGGGACGGCAGCTACCTGTTGACCACGCGCATCGCCGCTGAGCGCGCCTACAAGGAAGCCGGCGTCACCAATCCCGTCGCGCAGATCGACATGACCGAGGTGCACGACTGCTTCTCGGTGACCGAACTGGTGGTGATGGAGGACCTCGGACTCTCGACTCCCGGCGGCGCGATCAAGGACGTGCTGGACGGCAAGTTCGACGCCGATGGCCAGGTGCCGTGCCAGATCGACGGCGGCCTGAAATGCTTTGGTCACCCCATCGGCGCGAGCGGCCTGCGCATGGCCTACGAGATGTACCTGCAATTGCTCGGCCGTGCCGGCAAGCGCCAGTTGAAGTCGCCGAGCCTGGGCCTGACCCACAACCTCGGCGGTCATCCGTTCCGCAACGTCGCCAGCGTGTCGATCTTCGGCCTGCACTCGGCCTGAGCCGGCCCGCCTCACCCCGCCGCCGCGAAGTGCGACGGGGTGAGGCGCTGAACCGCCGGCCACCGCCGCGCGTAGCTGGCGGTACCATCCCCGTGATGCGTCTGCGGCCATGCACTCCGGTGCGTGGATCTCGAATCGTGTTTGTTTATCGGAGCCCGAGCATGAATCCCTATCACTCGCCGTGGATGACGGCCGACCATGAACTCTATCGCGACACCGTGCGTCGCTTCATCGAAACCGAGTTCGTGCCGAGCCGCGAGCGCTGGATAGAGCAGGGCCGACCGGAGCCCGAAGCGTGGGCCAAGGCCGGCGCGGTCGGCATGCTGCTGCCCGACGTACCGGCCGAATACGGCGGCGGTGGTGGCGACTTCGGTTTCGACGTCATCACCTACGAGGAACTGTCGCGCGCCTGCATTTCGAGCTTCGGCAACGGCATCCAGAGCATCGTCGCCCATTACCTGGTGCGCTACGGCACCGAGGCGCAGAAGCACAAGTGGCTGCCGGGCATGGCCAGCGGCGAGATCATCGCGTCCATCGCCATGACCGAGCCCGGCACCGGCTCTGACCTGCAGGCGGTCAAGACCCGCGCACAGCGCGACGGCGATGAGTACGTCCTGAACGGCGCCAAGACCTTCATCACCAACGGCTACAACGCCAACCTCATCTGCGTGGTGTGCAAGACCGATCCCGAAGCACGCGCCAAGGGCATATCGCTGCTGATGGTGGAAGTCGACGCACTCGACGGCTTCCGTCGCAACAAGCCGCTCAAGAAGGTCGGCATGAAGGGTCAGGACACCTGCGAGCTGTTCTTCGACGACGTGCGCGTGCCGGTCGAGAACATTCTCGGCGGCGTGGAAGGGCAGGGCTTCTACCAGCTCATGGCGCAGCTGCCGCGCGAGCGCCTGATCATCGGCGTGTCGGCGGTGGCGGCGATGGAAGCGGTGCTGGAAGGCACCATCGACTATTGCAAGCAGCGCAAGGCCTTCGGCCAGACGCTGCTGGATTTCCAGAACACCAAGTTCAAGCTCGCCGAACTCAAGACCGAGACCAAGATCGCGCGGGTCTTCCTCGACCACTGCATCGAACAGCTGAACGCCGGCACGCTCGACAACGAGACCGCTTCGATGGCCAAGTGGTGGTGCAGCGAAAAGCAGTTCGAGACCGCCCACCAGTGCCTGCAGCTGCACGGCGGCTATGGCTACATGCTGGAATACCCGGTCGCGCATTACTTTGCTGATGCGCGCGTGCAGATGATTTACGGTGGCTCCAACGAAATCATGAAGGAGCTGATCGGGCGCTCGCTGTAGGCGAGCCTCGAAGAGCCATGACCGCCAACGCCAATCTCTACGCACGCCTCGCGGCGGGCTTCGACCCGCGCGCGGTTTTCCTCGAACTGCCCGACGGCAGTCGTTACACCTACGGCGATGCCGAACGCGCCAGCGCCAAGGTCGCCAATGCCTTGCGCGCGCTCGGCCTCGAGCCCGGCGACTGCGCGGCGGCGGTGGCGGAGAAGAGCGTCGCACTGGTGTGGCTGTATCTCGGCTGCCTGCGCGCGGGAGTCATCTACCAGCCCTTGAACAGCTCCTACAGCGAACGCGAACTGGCGTTCTTCATCGGCAATTCCGGCGCTAGCCTGGTGGTGCACGATCCGCAGCTCGCGGAACGCATCGATGCGGCCTGCGCGCAGTGCGAGAAGGCGCCGCGACGGCTGACCCTGGACGCCCAAGGCGAGGGCGAGATCGCGAGCGCCTGGGCCGGCGCCGCCGAGCATTTCGACACCATCCGCGCCGAGGGCGATACGGTCGCGGCCTTGCTCTATTCCTCGGGCACGACCGGTACGCCCAAGGGCATCCCCATCACCCACGACAACCTCTACAGCAATGCCGAGGCGCTGCGTGCGGCCTGGGGCTTTACGCGCGACGACGTGCTGCTGCACGCGTTGCCCTTCTATCACGTGCACGGCCTGTTCATCACGCTGCACCCGGCCATGCTGGCCGGCATGCGCCTGCGCTTCCACGCGCGCTTCGATGCCGAGGAAGTCTTGCACGGCCTGGCGGGTGCGACGCTGTTCGCCGGTGTGCCGACCTATTACACGCGCCTGCTCGGCCTGGCGGGCTTCGACAGCGCCGCGTGCGCGACGCTGCGCCTGTTCATTTCGGGCTCGGCGCCCTTGCTCGAATCCACTTTCCACGAGTTCAGCGCGCGCACCGGCAAGGTCATCCTCGAGCGCTACGGCATGACCGAAACCGGCATCAACACGTCCAACCCGCTGCTTGGCGAACGCCGCGCCGGCTCGGTGGGGCTGCCGTTGCCCGGCACCGACGTGCGCATCGTGAGCGAGCAGGGCGCGCCGCTGGCCGAGGGCGAGATCGGTGAAATCGAAGTGCGCGGACCGAACGTGTTTCGCGGTTACTGGCGTTTGCCGGAGCAAAGCGCGTCGGCATTCAGTGCCGACGGCTACTTCCGCACCGGCGACCAGGGCCGCTTCGACGCCGACGGCTATCTCCACATCGTCGGCCGCAGCAAGGACATGATCATCAGCGGCGGTCTGAACGTCTATCCCAAGGAAATCGAAGCCGAGCTGGATGAACTGCCGAACGTGGTGGAGTCGGCGGTGTTCGGCGTGCCGCATGCCGATTTCGGCGAGGCGGTGATGGCGGCGGTGATCGCGTGCGGCGACTTCGACGAGGCGGCGGTGCTCACGCATCTGCGTGCGCGGCTGGCGGGCTTCAAGCTGCCCAAGCGCATCGTCACGGTCAGCGACCTGCCGCGCAACACCATGGGCAAGGTACAGAAGAGCCGCTTGCGCGACAGTTACGCCGGCACGTTCGCGTCCGACGCGCGCGGCTGACAGCATGGGCGCGGCCGTCGACCGCCGAAGTCTCGCGACGGTCGGCGTTGGCTGGCTGGCGGCGCTCGGTGTCGGCAGCGCCGCGCTATTGCTGTGGATCGGCGTCAAGCCGACCCTGGCCGGCATCAATTCCGATGCCGCCGTCTACCTGCTGCAGGCCGACTGGCTGTCACCGTGGCGCGCGACGGATATCGATTTCGGCGCGCGACTTTTTGCTCATTACCCGTTTCCGCCCCTCTATCCGCTGTTGATGGCGCTGCTCGGCATCGGCAGCGGCACGCCCGAACTCGCCTATGCACTCGATGCACTGCTGCTGGCGACGGCGGTCGTCGCCAGCGCATGCTGGGCGCGACGCATCGGCTGCGGCGTAGCCGGCGTGATGCTCGCCGCCTGCAGCCTGGCGCTCACGCCCATCGCGCTCTTTACCGCCATGGGGGTGTTCAGCGAACCGCTGTACCTGGCGCTGTCCATGGCCGCGCTGGCGATCGTGGCAAGGCCGCGGCCGGCGCCGCGACATTGGTATGCCGCCGCCATGCTGTTGGGCGCCGCGGCCCTGACCCGCGGCGCGGGATTGTTCGCGCTGGCGGCGCTGCTCGGCTGTTGGGCATGGCGCACGCGTGGGCGCGACGCCGGCCTGACACCGCTGCTGGCCATCGGCGCGCCGCTGGCGTGGATGCTGTTCAAGGCGGCCCAGGGCTGGAGCGGCGGCTACACCCACACGCTGTTCGCCGGCGGCGTGGCGCCGGTGCTGGCGGGCCTCGTTGAACAGCTGCCGACCAATCTGCGCGCGCTCGCTTATCACTTTCCGCGCTGTTTCGATTTCCTCGGCAGCCGGCACGGCGCCGTGATCGTCGCGGTGCTGTTCGTGCCGGCCGTGCTGAGCTGGGCGCGACGCCTGCGCGAGGCGCAAGTCGATGCCTGGTACGCGCTGATTTATCTCGGTGTGATCGTGGCATGGCCTTACCCCAATCACTTCGCGCGCTTTCTCCTCGTCCTGTTGCCGCTGTACGCGGCCTACGCCGCGCTCGGCATGACGGCGCTGGCGGGCGCCCTCGGCCACGCGGCCGCGACGCGCCACGCGGCGAGCTTGTGTGCGCTGCTGCTGGCGCTGGTGGTGGCGCCGAGCGCGCTGCAAATAGCGTTCGGCATCGCGCGCGCGGCTGACGCCGAGGAAAGCGTCCATGCACGCATGGCGAGCTGGTACGGACACGACAGCCTGGCCACGGCGCGTCGTGCCACGGCTTTCTCGCTGCGAGTGCTGGAGGTGATGGGCGACCTCGGCGCACAGCTACCGAAGGACGCCTGCGTGAGCGCGACCATGGCCGAGATGTTCATGCTGCACGCCCGACGTTACAGCCGTCCACCGCCCAGCCAGCGCGATTCGCTGGCCAGCCTGCGCGACGCGCTGGCGCGCTGTCCTTACGTGCTGATGCTCGGCGCCACGGCGTTCCCGGCGGCCGATTTTCCCGCCTATTATCCGCGCTCACGGGTGGCGGACGATCTCGACACGCTGGTCAGCGTGCAGCGTACAGGCGCACAGCGCGATGGCGCGCCGCTGGCGATCCTTGCGCGATTCGACGCGTCTCGGCGACACACCGACGGCGACCCTGCCCGGCGCCCCTAATCGCGCCCGCGGCACTATAATGCCGGCACCTTCACACGCGCAGTCAACACGGGGGACGACCGCATGGCTGGACTATATTTCGAGGAATTTCACGTCGGGCAGATCTTCAAGCATGCGATCCACCGCACGCTCACCGAAACCGACAACGTGCTGTTCACGGCGATGACCCACAATCCGGCGCGTCTGCACCTGGACGAGGAGTATTGCCGCACCGAGACCGAGTTCGGCCAGCGCATCGTCAACAGCGCCTTCACGCTGGCGCTGATGGTCGGCATCAGCGTGCATGACACCACCCTCGGCACCACCGTCGCCAATCTCGGCTGGGACGAAGTGCGTTTCCCGGCGCCGCTGTTTCACGGCGACACCATCCGCGTCGAAACCGAGGTGCTGGAACTGCGCGAGAGCAAGTCCCGTCCGCAGAATGGCGTGGTGATTTTCGCGCATCGTGCCTACAACCAGAAGAACCAGCTGGTGGCGGTATGCAAGCGCTCCGGCCTGATGCTGAGGAAGCCGGCATGAGCCTGCGTTCGCTGCTGTTCGCGCCGGGCGACAGCGACAAGAAAATGGCCAAGGCGTCCGAGAGCGGCGCCGACTGCGTGATCCTCGATCTCGAGGATTCGGTTGCCGCCAGCCGCAAGCCCATAGCGCGCGACATGGTGCGCGAGTTCCTGAAGGGCAGCACCAACCCGAACGTCGAGTTCTGGGTGCGTTGCAATCCACTCGATGGCCCGTACGTGTTGCAGGACATCGCGGCGGTCGCGCCGGCCGCGCCCAAGGGCATCATCCTGCCCAAGACCAACGGCGCCGAGGACATCGTCACGGTCTCGCATTTCCTCGACGTGCTGGAAGCCGAGCACGGCATCGCGGCCGGCAGCATCGGCATCCTGCCGGTCGCCACCGAGACCGCCGCCGCGCCTTTCGGCCTTGGCAGCTACAACAAGAACACGCCGCGTCTGCGCGGGCTGACCTGGGGCGCAGAGGATCTCGGCGCCGCGGTCGGTGCGAGTTCCAATCTCGAAGCCAATGGCCAGTGGACCTCGCCTTTCGTGCAGGTGCGCGCGCTGTGCTTGTTCGCGGCGCACGCGGCCGGCGTGCAGGCCGTCGATACCGTGATGGCGGACTTCCGCGATCTCGCCGGTCTTGAGCGGGTGTGCAACGAGGCGCGGCGTGACGGCTTCACCGGCAAGATAGCCATCCATCCCGCCCAGGTGCCGGTCATCAACCAGGCCTTCAGCCCCAGCGATGCGGAGATTGCCCACGCCCGCGCGGTGCTGGAACTGTTCGCGGCCAACCCGGATGCGGGTACCCTGCAGCTGAACGGCAAGATGATCGACAAGCCGCACGAAGTGCAGGCCAAGCGCATCCTGGCCATGGCTGACAAGCTCAAGGCGCGTTGAGCACGCGACGCGGACCGCAACAGGCGGTCCGCGTCGACAGCGCGCACGACTGGCCACCCACTTCACTCAAGCCCCGGAGGCTCGCGGCATGAACGACTGGTCAAGACAGAAGAAATTCGTCAGCGTGCATGGTCGACGCATGGCCTATGTCGAGATGGGCAGCGGTCGGCCGATCGTGTTCCAGCACGGCAACCCGACCTCGTCCTACCTGTGGCGCAACATCCTGCCCAAGCTCGCCTCCCTCGGCCGCTGCATCGCTGTCGATCTGATTGGCATGGGCGATTCGGACAAGCTGCCCGATTCGGGGCCACAGCGGTATACCTTCGCCGAGCAGAGCCATTACCTCGACGGCGCGTTCGCGGCGCTCGGCATCGAGCGTGACGTGGTGTTGGTGCTGCATGACTGGGGTTCGGCCTTGGGCTTCGACTGGATGCGTCGCCACCCCGGCGCCGTGGCCGGCGTTGCGCACATGGAAGGCATCGTCAAACCCTTACGCTGGGACGAATGGCCGGCGGCCGCCACCGAGATCTTCCGTGCGTTCCGCTCGGAGGCCGGCGAGGATCTCGTGCTCAACAAGAATGTGTTCGTCGAGAACGTGCTGCCGAAATCCATCCTGCGCCCCTTGAGCGAGGAGGAGATGGACGCCTATCGCGCGCCGTTTCGCGAGATTGGTGAAGGTCGCCGGCCGACGCTTACCTGGCCGCGCCAGATCCCGCTCGGCAATCAGCCCGCCGACGTGTGCGCGCTGGTCGATGCCTATGGCGCCTATCTCAAGACCGCGACCATGCCCAAGCTTTTCATACGCGGCGAGCCGGGCATGATCATGAACGGCGCGCCGGCCGAGGTCGCGCGCGCGTGGCCCAACACCACCGAGGTGGCGGTCAAGGGCCTGCACTTCCTGCAGGAAGATTCGGCCGACGACATCGCGGATGCGCTGCGTGACTGGATCAAGAACTTCTGACCTCCTTGGCCTTCTCAATCACCATGGATCTCACCACTCTCATTGCCTTGAACACCGCGGCCAGCCGCGACGTGGTGGTCAGTTTCGAACTGACCGTGGCGCACGCCTATCCCAGCCTGCCGGCGGTGTACGCTTCGCCGCAGATGATCATGCTGATGGAAATGGCCTGCGCCGATGCCATCGCGCCGCTGTTGCCGGCCGGCTGGGTCTCGGTCGGCACCCATGTCGACGTCAAGCACCTCGCGGCCACGCCGGTCGGCATGACGGTCACCGCCTCGGCGCGTGTCATCGAAGTGAGCGCGCGCAGCGTGCGCTTCGCGGTGAGCGCCCATGACGGCATGGACCTGATAGGCGAAGGTTTCCACGTGCGCGCGCCGGTCGCCCTCGAACGTTTCGAGGAAGGAGTGGCGCGCAAGACCGCCAAGCTCGGAGTACGCCCATGAGCCAGCATCACGAAGTCGCGGGACATGTCACCACGCGCAGCCTGCGCCAGATGAAAATCGACGGCGAGAAAATCGCCAGCCTCACCGCCTACGACGCGTCCTTCGCGCGCGTGCTCGACGAAGCCGGCATGGACTTCATCCTGGTCGGTGACTCGGTGGGCATGGTGGTGCAGGGGCACACCACCACCATTCCCGTCACCATGGACGAAATGGTCTATCACACGCGGCTCGTTTCACGCGGCATCAAGCGTGCGCTGCTGATGGCCGACATGCCGTTCATGAGCTATGCCTCGGGCGAGGCGTGCCTGCGCAACGCCGCGCGGCTCATGAAGGAGGGCGGCGCTGAAATGGTCAAGCTCGAGTGGGGCGAGCTCGAAATCGACATGGTCGCGCGTCTCACCGAATGCGGCATTCCGGTGTGCGCGCATCTCGGTCTCACGCCGCAGGCGGTGCACAAGTTCGGCGGCTACCGCGTGCAGGGCCGTGAAGAAGCGGCGGCGCGCAAGATGAAGGAAGACGCGCTGGCGCTCGAGCAGGCGGGCGCCGACGTGCTGCTGCTCGAATGCGTGCCGACCGCGCTCGCCGCCGAGATCACCGCGGCCGCCTCGGTGCCGGTGATCGGCATCGGCGCCGGGCCGCGGGTGGATGGCCAGATCCTGGTGCTGTACGACATCCTCGATATCGCGCCCGGCAAGCGCACGCGCTTTTCCAAGAACTACATGGTCGGCGCCGACTCCATCCACGTCGCCATCCAGAACTACGTGCGCGAAGTGAAGGCCGTGAGCTTTCCCGCCGCCGAGCACGCGTTCACCTGAGCGCGATGATGGATCCCGCTCTCACGCGCCTGGTCCAGGGGCTCGCCCTCGAACGTCTGGAAGAGAATCTTTTTCGCGGCGCGGTCAGCGACACGCACTTGAAGCGCGTCTATGGCGGCAAGGTGCTGGGCGAAGCGATCAAGGCCGCGCAGTCGACCGTCGACGGTCGCGACGTGCATTCCATCCATTGCTATTTCCTGCGCGAAGCCGATTCCCAGAATCCGGTCATCTACGAGGTTGAACGCAGCCGCGATGGTCGTGCGTTTGCCGCGCGGCGCGTGACCGCTATTCAATACGGGCGGCCGATCTTCACGCTCGAGGCTTCGTTCCAGGTGCGCGAGCAAGGTATCGAATACCAGGCCCCGGCGCCGAGCGTGCCGCGACCGGAAGAACTCGCGCGCGTGTCGTTCGACGAATTGAACATGCAAGGCGCGTCGCCCAAGGTGCAGCGCATCGCCAACATCGCCGCGCCGTTCGAACTGCGCCCCATCGACGCCTATTTCAGCGATCCGGCCGAGGGCACGCCGCCCTTGCGCAGGGTATGGCTGCGCACCGTCGCGCCGCTGCCCGATGAGCCCGACCTGCACCGCGCCATTCTTGCCTACCTGTCCGACTACGGACTCATCACCACCTTGCTCATGCCCCAGGGCCTGCGCGTGCTGACCGAGAACATCTTTCTCGCCAGCCTCGATCACGCCATGTGGTTCCATCGCCCCTTCAAGATGGACGAGTGGCTGCTCTACGTGTGCGAAGGCGTGACCTCGTCCGGCGCACGCGGGCTCGCTCGCGGCAGCTTCTACGATCTCGCCGGCCGCCTGGTGGTGTCGGTCGCCCAGGAAGGATTGATACGCGTCACCGCGTGAGCCCTGCGGCGCGCGCCGCCCACGACAAGGACAAAATGCCATGAGTGAACTGCCTGCCTGCCCCGAGTGCCGCTCCGAATTCGCGTATCGTGATGCGGATCACCTGGTGTGCCCCGAATGCGGGCATGAATGGTCGCCCCATGCACCGGCGGCGAGCACGGATGAAGGCCGCGTCTACAAGGACGCCTTCGGCAACACGCTGGTCGATGGCGATGCGGTGACGGTGATCAAGGATCTGAAAGTCAAAGGCTCGTCGGCAGTGGTCAAGGTTGGCACCAAGGTCAGGAACATCCGCTTGGTCGACGGCGATCACGACATCGACTGTCGCATCGAAGGCATCGGCGCGATGAAGTTGAAGAGCGAATTCGTCAAGAAGGCCTGAGCGCCGCATGCCGTCGCGCGCATGTCGCGCGCTTGACGGAGAATTTTGCGACGTAGTCCGCATTTGCGCGTTACGCGTCAACAATCCCGCGGACTTTGCGAACCACGCCCGCGTCGCGCGGCGCGGCGCGTCATGATCCCGACCAATTCGCCGCGCTTCATGTCAAAGCTGTGACAGACGCCCAGAATGGGTGGGCGTGGGCGCGACGAGCGGCGGCCTCGAATTGTTATAGTCCATCGCAGGTTGAAGGGCGGCGTAAAAGCCGTTCGGAAACTGAAACGCGGCTCAGGAAGTTACCGCGCTGTGTTTGGATAGTGTTGATAAGGATGATGGATATGAAAGTTCTAAGTAAGTACTCGATGATCAGTGCACTGCTGGTGCTGCTGACCTTCAGCATGGGCTCCCAGGCCCAGGTTGTGGACAGCGGTTTCAAGGTGGGAAGCTGGGCGGACAGCGGAAACATCACGCTGGCGGCCGGTGACTACACGCTTGAATTGCTGGCGGTGGCATTTTCCGACCCGGCTGGTCCGTTCGTGTTCGGTCTGAAGGGTGCCTCGGAGCCGCTCTACAAGGTGACTTTGGCCACCGAAGGGTTCGTCTCCCAGGTGTTCTCGCTGGCCGGCGGCACCTACCACTGGCTGGTCGGTGGCAATGGTGGCGATTTCGGCACCGGTTTCACCGCTTCGGTGAATGCCGCGCCGGTGCCGCTGCCGTCGTCGGTCATCATGATCGGTAGCGCGCTGGCCGCCATGGTCAGCATCGGTCGCCGCGGCGCAAGCCGTCGCGCCCGGGCGTAAGCGGTCAAGACTGACTTGCCCTTTCGATGCCGTCCGTCCGCGAGGATGGGCGGCATCGATTATCTCCTGCCTAGCATCCAGCCCTCACATCCGGTAGCGCGCGGCGAACGCCTCGGCGCCCATCGGCCGTGCGAAGAAATAACCTTGCGCGAGTTCGCAGCCGAGCTTGCGCAATAAGCTCACCTGGCCGGCGGTCTCCACGCCTTCCGCCACCACCGTCAAGTTCAGCGCGCGGCCGAGGGCAATGATCGATTCCACCAGGTGCGCGTCGCTTTCGTTGCTTTCGATATCGCCAACGAAGGAACGATCAATCTTGAGCATCGTCACCGGCAGGCGCCTGAGGTAACCGAGCGCCGAATAGCCGGTGCCGAAGTCGTCGAGCGCGATGCCGATGCCGAGATCGCGAAAGTCACGCAGCACCGCGCCGACGCGCCGGTCTTCGTCGATCAACAGCGACTCGGTCATCTCGAATACCAGGCGCTCGGCGGGGAAGCCGGTTTCGGCCAGCACCCCGGCGACGAAATCACCGTCGAAGCCGCCCCACAGCTGGCGTCCGGACACGTTCACCGCCAGGCGTGGCAAGCCGCCGTCGCCGTGCCCGCACCAGGCCACGGCGGTGCGACAGGCGTGGCGCAGCGCCCACGCGCCGATATCGACGATGAGGCGGGTTTCCTCGGCGACCGGTATGAATTCGCCGGGTGACACCGCGCCGCGCGTCGGATGTCGCCAGCGCAACAGCGCTTCGGCGCCGGCCAGCGTGCCATCCTCCAGGCGCATGACGCTCTGGTACTCGAAATCGAATTCGTGGCGCGCCAGGCCACGCGCAGGTCTTTCTCGAGCGCCACGAAATGCTCGGCGCGCGTCGTCATCTCGGCGGCGAAGAAACGGAAGGTATTGCGGCCACGCGCCTTGGCGCGGTACATGGCCATGTCGGCGTTACGCAGCAGCGTGTTGGCATCGCCGCCATCGGCGGGGTAGAGCGTGATGCCGATGCTGGCGCCGGTATGCACCACCTGGTCGGCCAGCACGAAGCCTTCGGTCAGGGCCCCGATCAGCGTTTCGGCGCAATGCGCGGCATTCATGGGGTCGTCGATGTCGCGCATGATGACGGTGAATTCGTCGCCGCCGAAACGCGCCACCGTGTCACTCTGGCGCAGGCATTGGGTGAGGCGCTCGCCGGCTTCGACCAGGAGCCTGTCTCCGACCTCGTGACCCAGCGTGTCGTTGACGTTCTTGAAACGGTCCAGATCGACGAACAGCAGCGCGAACTGGCGGCTGTCGCGCTGCGATTCGCTGATGGTCTGGCCGAGCTGGTTCATGAAATTTTCGCGGTTGGGCAGCGCGGTCAAGGGATCGAAATAGGCGCGATAGCGGACATGTTCCTCGGCGGCGCGGATCTCCGTGACATCCGTGTACAGGCCCACCACGTAGCCGTCGGCGGTGTGGTATTCGGAGATCGACACCACGCGCCCGGCACGCGTGCGCACTTCCATTGCCCCGCCCGGCGCGCGATGCTGCGCGATGCGCCGGGCTATCCACTGTTCCGGATCGTCACCTTGGCCGACCACACCGAGCTTGGCCATGGTCCGGATCAGGGTTTCGAACGGCATGCCGATGTGCATGACCTCGGCCAGCGCCGGCAACAGCTTGGACAACTGCTGGTTGTAGACCTCTAGCCTGTCGTCCTGGTCCCACAGCGCGAAGCCTTCGGCCAGCGCTTCGATGGCATTGATGAGGTCCTGGCGGCTGCGCCGCAAGGCCTGCTCGGAACGTTGCAGGGCGTCGAGCGCATCGATCTGCTGGCGCAGGTGGCGGGCGCGTGATTGCAGCAGCGCCGCCAGCACCGCCGCCAAGGACAGCGCCGCGATGCGCAGCCACAGGGCGGGGCGATGTCGGCCAACCAGCCGTGGTGCGGTCGCGCCGCGATCACCCAACGCCCGATGGGCAGATTGACGACGGTGCGCACGGCGTCACGCGAGAACAGGGCGGCATCACCGTAAAACACCGGGTCGTGGGCGCCATCGGGAATGTTCTCGGCGCGCACCGCGATGGCGAGCGTGGCGGCGGCCTGGTCGAGCCCCACCACCTGGTAGAGCTTGTCGCGGTCGATGGCCGCCGCGACCATGCCCCAGATGGCCGGCGGGCCGCGCTTCTCCGGCAGCATCACCGGCTCGCGCGCCACGAATGCGCTGCCGCCCTGCACCAGTTCGACCGGCCCGGTGATCATCATGGTTCGCCGCAGGATGGTGTTGTTGACGGCTTCGCGCGCGGTGGGGATCTTGAGGTAGTCGGTGTCGAGCACCGCCTCGTTGCCGGCCAAGGGGTGCACGAAGCGGATGGTGAGATTGGGCGCGGCGGTGACGTGACGCAGCGCCGTCGGTTTGCGCAGCAGCTGCTCCACGTAGCTGGAAAATCCCGCTTGGTCGATGTCCGGCGAGGCGGCGATATGGGTGGCGAGAGCGCGTACCACGTAGAGGTCGCGGTAGATGAGCTTCTCGATGCGGGCCCGCACGCCGTTCAGGGTCGAGAGCGTGTGCTCCTGTTCGCGCCGGAGTTCGTGCTGTCGGATGAGTTCTTCCACCGAGAACTCGACCACCGCCACCACCACCAGGGTCAGGGCGATGACGAGACCGCTGCTCGGCAATCTCATGCGCATCGCGGAACGCGGTCGGACGATGTCAGGGCGGCGGACTCGTGGTGGCCAAGGGCATCTCAATGCTACAGCAAGCCGCCCAAAACGTGACCCGTGCGTGTGCCGACGTTCTCGGTGAGGGCCCGGACCCGACCGGCTTCTACTTGCTTGTTGCAAACAAGTAAGCCTCCGGGGAATAATCGCGCCATGGCCGCCACCGTCAAACTCGATCAGAACGAACGCCGCACCCAGGCCGAGCGCACCGCCTTGTCGGACCAGCGCATGCTCGACGCGGCGGTGGCCCTGATCTCGCGCGCGGCGCGGCCGGCACCACGCTCAAGGAAGTCGGTGAGCGCGCCGGTTACAGCCGCGGTCTCGCCAGCTATCGTTTCCGGAGCAAGGGCGGCCTGTCCGCTTTCATCATTCGCTCGATAGGCGAGTCGTGGCTGCGCGAACTGCGCCGCGTGGTGAAGGACAAGGTTGGCGTCGACGCCATCGCGGCCGCCACCGACGCGCACTTCCGCTTCATTGTCGAAGGCAGCGATCACATCCGCGCCTTCTACATGCTGTGGTTCGATTCGATTGGACCGGACGCGGAAGTCAAACAGGTGGTGGCCAACATCCACGAACGGCGCCGCCGCGACGTCGCGGCCTGGATCCAGACCGGCATCGACGCCGGCCACATCGCGCCCGATGTCGATATCGCCGGTACCGCCGAGCAGTTCTGCGCCGCCATCATCGGCATCGTCTACCAGTGGCTGGTGACGCCCGACGCCCAGGACCATATCCAATTTCTGCACGAATCACTCAAGAGACAGACCGCGCTGGTGTTGAGTCCGGCGCGCGCGCAAACGGGGAGACCGACATGAACACCAGAGCCAAGGATTTCAGCGACAACGCGCCCGACAGCGTCGCCGCCACCACGCCCATGCGTTTCGTCACCGCCGCGTCGTTGTTCGACGGCCACGACGCCGCCATCAACGTCATGCGGCGCCTGATCCAGGGCGAAGGCGTGGAAGTGGTGCATCTCGGCCACAATCGCTCGGTGGCCGACGTGGTGCGCGCCGCCATCCAGGAAGACGCCGACGGCATCGCCATCAGCTCCTACCAGGGCGGGCATAACGAGTATTTCCGCTACATGGTCGACATGCTGCGCGAAGCCGGCGCCGGCCATATCCGGCGTGTTCGGCGGCGGCGGCGGCACCATCACCCCGGAAGAAATCGATGTCCTGCAGAAGTACGGCGTCGAGCGCATCCACCATCCCCATGACGGCATGCGCATGGGCCTGCTCGGCATGATCACCGACCTCGTGCAGCGCACCGAGGCGGCGCGCGTGGCAAGCCGCGCACCGGAAGCCGCCAGCAGCGACAACTACCTGGCCGTCGCGCAGATGCTGTCGGCGCTCGAAGACGGCGTCATCGCCGGCAACAAGCTCGACACGCTGCGCAAGGAATGGCAGCTCGCCGGCAAGCACGTGCCGGTGATGCATCACCGGCACCGGCGGCGCCGGCAAGAGTTCGGTGACGGACGAGATCCTGTCGCTTCTGCCAGTATTTCCCGGAGCGCAAGGTGGCGGTGCTGGCGGTCGACCCGACGCGGCGTCGTCGCACCGGCGGCGCGCTGCTCGGCGATCGCATCCCGCATGAACAGCCTGCGGCACGAAAACTCTACATGCGCTCGATGGCGACCCGTCGCCAGCACCTCTCGACCAGCGCCATGCTCGGCGATTCGATTGCCTTCCTGAAGGCCGCCGGCTTCGGCCTCGTGATCGTCGAGACCGCCGGCATCGGCCAGAGCGACAGCGAAATCGTCGACCTGGTGGATTTGCCGATCTACGTCATGACCAGCGAGTTCGGCGCGCCCAGCCAGCTCGAGAAGATCGACATGATCGACTTCGCCGAGCTCGTCATCCTCAACAAGTTCGACAAGCGTGGCGCCGACGACGCGCTGCGCGACGTGCGCAAGCAGTGGAAGCGTAATCACAACCGCTTCGACATCGACGATGCCGACATCCCGGTCTACCCGACCATCGCCAGCCAGTTCAACGATCCGGGCCTGTCGTGGATGTTCGTCAACCTGTGCCAGCGCCTGGCCAGAAGCTGTCGCTGGATGCCCAGGCCTGGGTACCGGTGCTCGACACCAGCCTGCGCGAACCGCGCGCCACGGTGCTGATCCCCGGCAGCCGTACCGTTACCTCGCCGAGATCGCCGAGCAGGGCCGCGGCATCAATGCCCAGGGCGAAACCCAGTGCGAGGCAGCCAGCCGCGCGCAGCACGTGTACGAGGCGCTGAAGGCGCTGAAAGACAAAGGAACTGCCGGAGCGCTGTCGCCCTATGCGCAGAGCGCGCTCACGGTAGCGGCGACCGCAGTCTCGCGACCCTGCGCCAACGCTACAACGCGGCGCTCGATGACCTCGGCGCCGAGGTCGGCAACTGCTGCTCGACTGGCCGGCGCGCCTCGAAGGCATCACCGCGCCCAAGTTCAGCTACGGGAAGTGCGCGGCAAGGCGATTGAAGGCGATAACTACCGCACCAGCCTCAGCCACCAGAAGATCCCGAAGATAGCCCCGCCCAAGTTCGACGGCTAGGGCGACCAACTGCGCTTCCTGATGCGCGAGAACCTGCCGGGCGCCTATCCCTATACCGGCGGCACGTTCCCTCATCGCCGTGAGGGTGAAGGACCCGACGCGCATGTTCGCCGGCGAAGGCACACCGGAGCGCACAAATCGACGCTTCCATTACGTGTCGGCCGGCCAGCCGGCGGCGCGCCTGTCGACGGCGTTCGACTCAGTCACGCTGTACGGCGAAGATCCGCACGAGCGCCCCGACATCTTCGGCAAGGTCGGCAACTCCGGCGTGTCCATCGCCTCGGTCGACGATGCCAAGAAGCTCTACTCGGGCTTCGACCTGTGCGCGCCGACCGCTCGGTGTCGATGACCATCAACGGCCCGGCGCCGATCGCGCTAGCCTTCTTCATGAATGCCGCCATCGACCAGCAGGTCGAGAAGCGTTTGAAGGACAGCGGCCAGTGGGCGGCGGCCGAGAAGAAGATCGCCGGTATTTCGAGGCGCCAGCGGCCGGTGTACAAGGGCGAACTGCCGGCCGGCAACAACGGCCTGGGCCTGGGCCTTTTGGGCATATCAGGCGACCAGGTGGTCGATGCCGAGACCTATGCCGCGATCAAGAAGCGCACGCTCGAATCGGTGCGCGGCACGGTGCAGGCCGACATCTTGAAGGAAGACCAGGCGCAGAACACCTGCGTGTTTCCACCGAATTCGCCATGAAGATGATGGGCGACGTGCAGCAGTACTTCGTCGAAAACGCGGTGCGCAATTTCTACAGCGTGTCGATCTCCGGCTATCACATCGCCGAGGCCGGCGCGAACCCGATCTCGCAGCTCGCTTCACGCTCTCCAACGGCTTCACCATCGTCGAGTACTACCTCGCGCGCGGCATGAAGATTGACGACTTCGCGCCCAACCTGTCGTTCTTCTTCTCCAACGGCATGGACCCGGAATACACCGTCATCGGCCGCGTGGCGCGGCGCATCTGGGCGCGCGCCATGCGTGAGCGCTACGGCGCCAGCGCGCGCAGCCAGCAGTTGAAGTACCACATCCAGACCTCGGGCCGCAGCCTGCATGCGCAGGAGATCAACTTCAACGACATCCGCACCACGCTGCAGGCGCCCGTACGCGCTGTTCGACAACTGCAACAGTCTGCATACCAACGCCTACGACGAGGCCATCACCACGCCGACCGAGGACTCGGTGCGGCGTCTGCGAGAACCCGTGGCAGGGTTCGTTCATCGTCAACGAGCTGACGGATCTCGTCGAAGAGGCCGTGTACAAGGAATTCGAAGCCATTTCGGAGCGCGGCGGCGTGCTGGGTGCAATGGACACCATGTACCAGCGCAGCAAGATCCAGGAAGAGAGCCTCTACTACGAGCACAAGAAGCACGACGGCAGCCTGCCGCTGATCGGTGTCAACACCTTCCTGCCCAAGGCTGGCGAGGAAGACCAGGTGACGACCATCGAGCTCATGCGTTCGACCGACGACAGAAGCGCGACCAGATAAGCTCGGTGCGCAACTTCCAGGCCATCCATGAAGGCGAGCGGGGCGCGCGCCTGGCGTCGCTGCAGGCGGTGGCGCGGCGTCGCGACAACCGCTTCGCCGAACTCATGGAAACGGTGAAACACGCGTCGCTCGGCCAGATCCGGGCGCGCTGTATCACGTCGGCGGCGAGTATCGGCGCAACATGTAAAGCGTCGCGCGGCGCGGGCAGGTTGACGGGTGACGCAGGTGGATAGCGACGCGCGGCTGGTGGATGCCACGGCCAGCGACACACGCGGGCCGAGGGGGCGCGCGCATCGTGTCGCGGTGCCGAGCATTACCGAGCTGTTCGACGCGGACTCGGCGCCGAGGTGGTGGGCCGCACCGGCTTCTGCATCCACCCGCGCGAGGCGCTGCGCGGTGTACCCAAGCTCGGAGGCACCAAGGACGTCGACATCGACGCGCTGCTGGCGCTGGCGCCGACCCACGTCATCGTCAACATCGACGAGAACACGCGTGAGACCTTCGAGGCGTTGCGCGGGCGTGTGCCGCACGTGCTGGTCACCCATCCCAACGCGCCGGCCGACAATGTCGCGCTGTATGAGCTCATCGGCGCGGTGTTCAACCGCGAGCGCATCGCGGCGACGCTGGTCGACAAGCTCACGCTCGCGATGGCGGCCGGCGCGCGCGGCGGCGCACCCTTCGCGCCGCGTGCCGCGCCTCGTCTGGCGCGAGCCGTGGATGACGGTGGCGCAGGGCACTATATCTCGAACATGCTGGCCTTGCTCGGCTGGCACACCGTGCCGATGCAGCGAGGTGCGCTACCCGGCACTGGCCAGCGAAGTCTCGCGACGCTCGGCGCCGAGCTGCGTCTCTTGAGCAGCGAGCCCTACCCGTTTCCCGTGACAAGCACATCGCCGAACTGAAATCCTTAATCGGCGCCGCCATCCAGTGCGCTCGATCGACGGCGAGATGGTGTCCTGGTATGGCAGTCGCGCCATCGCCGGGCTCGACTACCTGGCCGATTACGCCGGCGCGCTAAGCGCCAGCGCCGCCTGAGAAGGCGCCGTGGAATCACCCTGCATCAACATCTGCATACTCGACGAGGAGCACGGCGTGTGCGCGGCTGCATCGCACGCTCGACGAGATCGGCGCGTGGAGTCAATCATCTTCCGAGCAGCGGCAACAGCATCGACGGCGCTGGACGTGCGCCGTGAACAGTATCAACAAGCACAACAAGACTCACACAGTGGGAGGTCCTGGCGAATTTCGAAACCCTCAAGTTCGAGCGCGACGGCGCGGTCGCCATCATCACGCTCAATCGTCCGGACGCCGCCAACAGCCTCAACGTCAAGATGTCGGAAGAGCTGGTGAAGGTCGCCACCCACTGCGACTCCAACCCCGACATTCGCTGCGTGGTGTTCACCGGCGCCGGCAAGATGTTCTCCGCCGGCGGCGACCTGGTGAGTTTCGCCGCGCAGGGCGACAGCATGGGCGAATACATGCGCTACGCGACCACCGGCCTGCATGCCGCCATTTCGCGCTTCACGCGCATGAATGCGCCGTTCCTGGTGGCGGTCAACGGCGGCGGCTGGCGCCGGTTTCAGCATGGCCATCACCGGCGACATGATCTTCGCGGCCGAATCGGCCCGTTCACCATGGCCTACGCCCGCGCCGGCGTGTCGCCGGACGGCAGCGAGCTATTTCCTGCCGCGCCTGGTCGGCCACGCCAAGGCCATGCAGCTCATCCTCATGAACGACCTGTTGAGTGGCGAGCCAAGCCAAGGAATGGGGTTGGTCAACGAAGTGGTGGCCGATGAGCAACTCATGCCGCGCGTGATGGAAGTGGCGCAGCAGCTCGCCAAGGGCGCGACCATGGCTTACGGCGAAGCCAAGCGCCTCATCGCCGACAGCTTCTCCAACACCATCGAGACGCAGATGGAAATGGAGACGCGCGCGATCTCCGGGCTGGTGCGTTACACCGAGGATGCGCCCACCGCCATCCACGCCTTCGCCAACAAGCAGAAGGCCGAGTTCAAGGGGCGGTGATCAGCGTGAAAGCTCTCGTTCTGCGCGAACTCGGCGGGCCCGACAAAGCTCGCCATCGAAGACATGCCGACGCCCAGGCCGGCCGCCGGCCAATTGCGCGTCAAGATCAAGACCGCGGCGCTCAACCGCCGCGACGTGTGGATCACGGTCGGCGCCCATCCGCGCATCCAGTTTCCCGCCATCGCCGGCTCCGACGGCGCCGGCGTGGTGGATGCGGTGGGCGCGGGCGTCGTGCCGGCCTGGTCGGACGCGAAGTGATCATCTACCCGGCGCTGGGTGGGGCGATGATCCGCGCTGCGGCGGCGCCAACTTCCGCGTGCTGGGCATGCCCGACCAGGGCACTTCGCCGAGTACATCTGCGTGCCGGCGGACTCGGTGGTCGACAAGCCCGCGCACCTGTCCTGGGAAGAAGCGGCGGCACTGCCCCGGCGGGCCTCACCGCCTGGCGTGCAATCGTCACCCACGGCGAAGTCGCGCTGGCCACAAAGTGCTGGTGACCGGCATCGGCGGCGGCATGCGACCTCGCGCGTTGGCCTGGGGGCTGGCCCATGGCGCCGAGGTCTATGTCACCAGCAGCAGCGCCGACAAGCTTGCCGAGGCGGTGAAACTCGGCGCCACGGCCGGTTTCGACTATCGCGACGCAGGCTGGGTCAAGCAATTGAAGGCCGCGGCCGGCGCCATCGACATCGTCATCGACAGTGCCGGTGGCGACGGTCTGCACGACGTGGTCGATACCCTTCCGCAACGGCGGTCGCTACGTGTTCTGCGGCGCTACGCGCGGCAATGCCTGAGAAGGGTCCCGGAACATGGCCGGCTGCCCTTCCGCCAGGTGCGTATCCAGGGCACGAACATGGGCCGGCTGGAGGAATTCCGCGCTACGGTCGCGTGCGTGAACGCCTACAAGCCCAAGCCGGTGGTCGATCACGTCTATCCCTTCGCCGAAGCGGTGGTCGCGACAAGCGCACGCAGGACTCGGAGCAGATGGGCTAAGCGCGTGCTGCGCATCGCTTGAGCACGTCGAGCCGGCGACGGCCGCCGGCCTCGATCATCGCCGCAGCGGCGCGCACCGGTACATTTGTTCACCGTCGTCGCGCCTCATCGCGGCTCAATCGCGCGCCGCGCCTGTGAATTTTTTAGACGACGCGCCCTGAGTCCGATGGCTGGGGCAGCTCGTTGGTCCCCGCGCCTGCCCTGATAATCGCAAGTCCATCGCCGAGGGACCCCATGATCGACGACTGAAACGGCCTCGACGCTGATACGCGCAGCAAGTCCCCTGACGAGCCCCGCGCTCAACACCTCGCTCGGCGAGATCTCCGCCATCACCGCCAACGGCGAGACCGAAGTGACGGCGGGCACCACCTAGGGCGGCAGCATGGCGCCGTCCGGGCGACAAGTTCAAGTTAGAACGAGAACTCGCTGCGCGACAGCGATGTCACCGGCGTGGCGTTCTTCGACAAGTCGAAACACTTCCTGATGTCGGTGGCCAACGTCGGCGACGTGTCGTTCTCCGATATCGGGCGCCAGGAGAAGGTGCAGACCATCGCGACCTTCATGTTGCAGGACGTGGCGTCGGGCGTGGCGGTGCAGGCAGCGCTTTCCGGTGACGTGCTGCTCGGCTTGCCAGGCAGGACAAGCTGTTCGGCAACGCTGGTGACGACACCTGCGCGGCGCGGCCGGCAACGACGCCTGAGCGGCGGCCCCGGCGCCGACCGTCTCGATGGGTGGCGCGGCCGGGACGTGATGGCGGGCGGCAAGGGCAATGACAGCTACACCATCGACAACGCCACGACATCGTCAGCGAGAGCGTGGCCAGCGGCGCGGATAAAGCGCAGTCCAGCGTGACCTGGACCCATGGGCGCGAACCTTGCAACGCTGACGCTTGGCGGCAGCAAGGCCATCAGCGCCACCGGCAATGCGCCGGCAACGACATCTTCGGAAACAGTGCCGCCAATACCCTGCGCGGACTCGCCGGCAACGATCGCCCGGACGGCAAGGGCGGCGCCGACCGCATGGACGGCGGGCTCGGCAATGACCAGTTCATGGTCGACCACCGCAACGACGTGGTGGTGGAGCGCGGTGGCCAGGGCACCGATACCCTACGCTCGACGGTCAGCTACAGTCTGCCGGCCCACGTCGAGAACCTGACCCTGCTCGGCAGCGCCGACATCAATGCCACCGGCAACGCGCTCGATAACGTGTTGCGCGGCAACGCCGGCGACAACGTGCTCAAGCCCGGCCATGGCGACGACAGGCTGGTCGGCAACGGCGGCGCGGACACCTTCATCGTCACCGGCGGCGCCGGCGACACGCTGCGCATCGACGACCTGCTGGCCGGCGACCACCTGGCGATCACGCACGCGGCCGTCGCCGCCATCACGGGATCAGGGACGCTGGACGCCGCGGAGCTGCGCGCCGCCGGCGACGCGCCCAATGGCGCGCACCTGGTGTACGACCAGGACAGCGGCGTGCTGTCCTACGACGCGCTCGGCGACGGTTCCTCGTTGTCGACCCTGGTGACCCTGCTGAACAATCACGCCCTTGCTGGCCAGCGAAATCACCATCCTGCCGGCCTGAACCGGGCCTGCCCGCGCGCTGCGCCCTTTCGGGTGTAGTGCGCGCCGGGGCGCTGCGCTGTGGTCGATGGCATCCTTCATCGCCGAGGAAGCCGACCATGACCGAGTCCACTGCGCGCGCGCATCGCATCATCATCATCGGCACCGGCGGCGGTGGCCTGTGCATGGCGATGCAACTCAAACGCGCCGGCTTCGACGACTTCCTGATGCTGGACAAGGCCGCCGGCCTTGGCGGCACCTGGTGGCACAACAGCTACCCGGGCGCCGAATGCGACGTGCAATCACCTGTATTCCTTCTCCTTCGAACCGAAGAACGACTGGTCGCGGCCCTTCGCCGGCCAACGCGAGATCCAGGGCTACTTCGAGCAGTGCGCCGACAAGTACGGTCTCGGCCCGCACATGCGCTTCAATACCGCGGTCAAGGCGCTGCGCTGGGACGATGCCCGGCGGTTATGGCATGTCGAAACCGACAGCGGTGAGATCCTCGACGCCGAGGTGGTGGTGAGCGCGCTCGGCATGTTCAACAACCTGGTGTGGCCGGCCATCGCCGGCATTGCCGACTTCAAGGGGGCAAATACTTTCATTCGGCGCGCTGGGATCATTCGGTCGATGTCACCGGCCAGCGCGTGGGCGTGATCGGCGTGGCCGCCAGCGCCATCCAGTTCGCACCGGAACTCGCGCCAAGGTCGCACATTCGAGTCTTTCCAGCGCACCGCCAACTGGGTGGTGCCCAGGCCAACCAGCCCTACAGCGATGAGCAACTGGCGTTCTACCGCGCGCATCCCGAGGAAGTCAGGAAGAGCCAAGACGAAGGCTGCCGCGTGTGAAATTCGCTGTGCACCTTCCAGGACAAGTCCGTGCTGGCCGATATCGAACGCGCCGGCCTAGAACGCCTGGCCGAGATCAGGATGAAGACACGCCCGCAAGCTAACGCCCAAGCATCCGGCCTTCGGCTGCCGCCGGCTTAGCTGTTCTCCGACGTCCTACCCGATATTCAATCGCGACAATGTCGCGCTGGTGACCGGCGGCATCGAGCGCGTCGACCAAAGGGCATACTGACGCGCGATGGCGTGGAACACGAATTCGACGTCATCGTCTACTCGACGGGTTTTGAAACCACCACCTATCTCAACGCGCTGGACGTCAGCGGTCGCGACGGCGCGCGTCTGCGCGACGCCTGGCGCGATGGCGCGCAGGCCTATCTCGGCATCACCACCGCCGGCTTTCCGGGAACCTGTTCATGCTCTACGGCCCCCAACACTTCAACCAGGGCTGCATCCTGTTGATGATCCGAACAGCAGGTCGAATACATCCTGCGTCAGCTCGAACGCCTGGATGCCGGAAGCTGGCGTGGCTGGACGTGCGTCCGGAAGTCACAGCTGCCTACAACGACGAACTGCAGAAGGACGTGGCGGGCGTCGACGCGTGGCGACCGCCTGCGGTGGCGACTTCTATTACCGCGCGCCGCAAGTAGGCGTTTCGTCACCAACTTCCCGGCACCAGGATGACTTCGTGGCGCGTACCCACGCACCGGATGCGCAGGCCTACGAGGTCGCGCTCGCGCCTGATGATCCGCGCATGGCGGGCGCCTGCGCGGCCATGCAGGCGCCGGCAAGCTCAGCCCGCACCCGCGCGATCGCGGCGGCGTAGTCATCAGGATGGCGAGCGCCTCGTCGCGCGGAAAGTCCACCAACAGCAACAGCGCGGTTGGCGCCGGTCGCGAGCATGCGCTCGGGACACGCGCCGGGTCGAAACCGCGCTATGCGCGCACCTCGCCAGCACCGTGACGTCCGAGCTTGGACGGATCACGGCCGCGCGCCTCATGGCACGCGGATATCCTCGAACGCGGTGGGAATGTCCGCGATCAAACCCTCTATCGGCATCCAACCGTCGCAGTACTCGGCGATGCGCGCCGGCACCCATTCGAATAGGCACCCATCAGCACCGGCGGGCCGCCGGCCTGCAAGGCACGGGCCCGGCACCACATCGGCGGCATTTCGACGAACTGGCCGTGTATTCCGGCACGTGGTCGTTCCAGATGCTGCGGATGGCGAGCATGCGATTCGCGCGTCACCTTCCAGCGATCGGCGAAGACCGCGCCGTGGTCTTCCTCTCAACGCGTTCAACCGGGCGCCGATGCCGAACCACAGGCGGCCGCCTGACAGCCGGTCGAGCGAGGCAGCGGCCTTGGCGAAATTGATCGGGTCGTGCTCGGTGACCAGCGTCACGCCGGTGCCGAGTTTCAGCGCGTACGCGTGGTGGCGGCGGCGATGGACAGCGCCACGGGCGGTCGTGGCTGTGCCAGTACATGGCCGACAGTTCGCCGCCGCCGACGAACGGCGAGCGGCGACTGGTCGGGATGGGTGTGTTCGGCGTAGAACAGCGATTCGAAACCGCGCGCCTCGGGTGCCGGCACGCGAGATCACTGCGGCTCGATACTGGTGTCATGGTGGAAGCACACGATGCCGAAATCCGCGAAACGACTCCTCGAAGTGTGAGGCTGGCAGGAAAATTTGTGGGTCAGACTCTGACGGCTCCCCACAAAAATGCGAGCGGTGGTCTTAGATATCAAGCAGATAAGTGGTAGACGTACATGCTGCTTCCTGATCCAATCGTTGTTTACCAAGACTTCGATAGAGCAAGAAGGACAGCATGTACGCAAGCAGTTTGCTGGAGAGTTGGCTAGAGGACAACTGCACCTGGATGCATAAGGCGCGTCAGGGCGCGGTGTGCAAATTGGTCGATGGCCTGCTTCGGGGAGGTGTCGCAACCCTCACCGCCATGGGGCGCCATATCCCGATGCTGCAAGCAGAGAAACACGGTATCAAGTGTGCGGATCGCTTGTTGGGCAATCGTCATCTGTCCGCCGAGCGATTGAAGATCTATCAGGCGCTGGGGCGCTGGCTATTGGCCGACATCGCGCAACCGTGGGTGGTGGTCGACTGGTCTGATGTTCGCCCAGGTCAGCGATTTTTGATGCTGAAGGCCGCTGTGCCTATCGGTGGTCGAGCGGTGACTGTCTATGAGGAAGTCCATCCGCTCGATTGCTACGGTTCGCCGGCCACGCACTTGGCGTTCTTGGGCCGCCTCAAGAGCGTGGTCCCATCAAGCTGTCGACCCATACTGATCACCGATGCCGGCTTTCGTGGGCCATGGTTCAAGGCCGTGTCTGCGTTGGGCTGGGATTGGATCGGCCGAGTTCGCGACCGGGTAACGTATCGCCACGAGTTGAACGGACCATGCCGCCCCGTCAAATCGTTGTATGCCCAGGCAGCGACCGTGCCGCGCACAGTGGGCTCGGTGTGGCTGGCAAAAACGAACAGCTATCGCTGCCAGTTGCATCACTACCACGCCACACCAGCGCGCCGTCGCGGCAAACAGCGCTCCAAGCCCAACGGTGCACGCAAGCGCCGACTCGGTCGCGAGCCCTGGGTGTTGGCGACGTCGCTTCCTCTGAGCGATTGGTCGGCTCAACGAGTCACGCACGCCTATCGTCAGCGCATGCAGATTGAAGAGACCTTCCGAGATCTGAAGAGCCCGCGTTGGGGCTACGGTCTGACCTACAGCGGCTCAAACTCAGTGATGCGACTATCGAACCTATTGCTGCTCACCACTTTGGCGACGCTGGTGACCTGCGTCACGGGGTTGGCGGCTCGCGCCGCCAACCTGGCTCGAAAATTCCAGGCCAATACTGAAAAGCAACGTCACGTACTGTCGGTGTTCTCGCCAGGGCAGGCGATTGCTCAGCAGAGCTTGGAAGCTACTTTCCCTGTCCGACATCCGCAACGCCTGGAGAGAACTCCCGAGCATGGCCGCAGCACAGGCCTTAACGGCATAATTCGTGGGGATCCGTCAGGGTCAGACTTCACGATGAATATCGTGTTCCGTGGGTCAGGCTTCAGCCTGGCATTCAGGTCGATGAAGCGCGCGAATACAGTGTTCTGGTGTGCGAATCACCCGCGCACCAGGCGAGCTTAAAGGCGATGGGTCGCCGCCTTGTCCGACATCTTGAACGGCTTCCACATCAAGAGCAGCTTCGGCATCAAGGTCAGCGCGGCCAGATGGCGATACCGTTATGATGGTATCAGAAGATCGAACAGGATGCCGCTGGGCGTGAAGTTCGACAGCATCAGATCGAGAAGCCCGCGCATACCACCAGCGTGGTGTAGAAACTCGCGCGCGCGATATTGCCAGCGGCAATGGTACATGGTCGAGCCCATCGCCGAAATGATAGAACTCGAGGCGATAGCGGTACACGCAATGAACTGCAGTCCTCGACCGCGATGCCCATATCGGGCGCCGCAAACCATGATGGTCATCATGTCGAGCGGGATGCCGGCCCAGCCCATGAAGCCCAGGCACTGCGCCGGTTGCCACCATGTTCGGCACGATGCCGATGAAGGCCGCGCGGATGTTGCGGAACAGGAAACACAGCGTCAGGAACAATGCCGAGTTGCTGGCGCTGCCGATGGAGGCGATCCGCGAGCTGTACAGGCTCTGCAGCATGTTGTTGTAGAGCACCAACAGGCCGCTGACCTTCGAATTCCTCGGCTTGAGCTTGGAGATCCGTTTGCAGACCTTTGCCGATTTTGCAGCAGCGCTTCGGCGCCGCAGGTCGGGGTTGAATCGATGCGCGAGATGCGCGCTTCGTCGGCATCGATGCTGGGATGTAGGGCGTCGAAGAGCTCGTCGCGCAGGTTACGGCAGGCGCTTGTAGATGATAATGAGCTGAGCGGGGGTCGAACTCGCGGGCCTTGTTGAGATCCTCGGCGACGCGCACGATGGAGGCTAGCGACTGCACCGTGCCCACGCCCGGGATGCCGGCTACGTAGTCGTGCACCTTCTTGATGCGCCTTCTATCTTTGTCGGCGGTGAACCAGGTGTCGGATTTCTGTCCGCTCGTCACCGAACATCTCGGCATCGAGGTCAGTGCTGCCGGTGCCGGTCTTGACCGCCGGACGGAAATTACACCAGCTTCCAGCGGCGTAGCCGCCTCAGGGTTTCATCGACGCGCCTGCTTCCTGGTAGATCTCGGTGTGCTTGCGGAAGTAGTTGATGAAGCTGTTCTCGACTTCGAGTTTCGACACGCCGATGGCGCTCATCACCACGATCAGCACCGTCACCGCCATCACACCGAAGCCGTGCTTGTCGGTGACGCGCGCCAGCATCACCGTGAAACCCTGACTGGCCGTCGTCATTCACGCGCGGCTCGCGGTTGGGCAACAGACCATGAGGGCGGGGACGAGGGTGAATAACACCACGAAATACACCAGCACCAGCGACAGGCTCATCATCGCGCCGAAATCATGATCACCGGATGTCGACGACAGCAGCGAGCCGAAGCCGATGATGGAAGTCAGCGAGGTGTACATGCAGGGGCTGGCCATGTCGCGGCACACCCATGCACGCGATTGCGATGCGTGAGTTCGGGCCGTTCGCGATACAGTCAGCGATAGCGCAATGATGAGGTGGATGTTGATGGAAATGGCGAGGATCAGGGTCATTGCCAGGAAGTTGGATGAAATGACCGTCAGCTTCCAGCCCACCAGGCCCAGCATGCCGAGGATGCCGACGGTGATGAAGGTGCAATTAAAGACCGGGATCAGCACCCAGCGTAATTCGCGGAAGATGTAGCCGAGCATGCCGATGGCTAGCAGGAACGACGCCGTGCCGAATACCACGATGTCGTTGCGCACGTAGCCGATCATGTCATCGGCAATCGCGGCCACGCCGCCGAGGTGCAGTTCGCAGCGTCGCCGTGGTGCGCATGATCTCGCGCAGGCGCTCGACGGTGTCGTGGTTGCTGGCGTCGACCGCGTCCTTCTGTTTCGGTAGCGCGGCCTCGATGTCGGCCAGGCGCGCCAGTTCCTCAGCCGAGGCAGTCGGCCCTCAGCACGGCGATACAGCAGCTCGCCGCGCTCGTATTGCAGGTCGGCGAAGTT